>JAGPCI010000103.1 GCA_018058165.1 Bacteroidia bacterium | reverse complement strand
TGTTACTCGATTTTTGGTATATGGCATGTTATGGCTGCGTAATGTCTTATCCTGTTATTAATAAATTGCATCAAGCTTATGCCAGCAATAAAAACGTTGAAATTTATTCTATCAATCCGTTTGATTTGGACACGAAACAATACACTAAGTTAATGAGTTACGTTAAGAAATATGAAATGGAAAGCACATTGGCGAAAATGAGTAATAGTGAATTTAAAATATTTCAAACCAATGTTTATCCAACCTTTTACATTTTGGTAGATGGTGTAGTTAAGGTTATAAAAAGTGGCTCGTATGATGGTTTATATAATGATCTTAAACAAGCAATTGATAATGGATTAAATGATTTGAAATGAGCATACAAATTCATCAATCTTGCTTTTTTTTAGAGCATTTATAGTCAAGTTTTTAAGTGAGTTTAACGCTAAGATACTTTATAATAAAACAGCTCGTTTAGGAATTAAAAAACGCTCCTTATTAGGTTAAGTGTTTGTAGGCAAAAATATCTTCAATGCCTTTGCTTACTCAATTAGTTATTTCATTAACCCAGTTTGCAACAAATTGAACGTGTTTGGGTTGTGATTTTATACCCAAAATATCTTTTTAATATGTGCTAATTATTTACATTGCAAATTAGTATTTTACAAAAACTATGATTTATCCAAAAAACAAATTATTATTTACTTTATTAGTTGGTATTGTATTAACCACTACCACTATGGCGCAAACCATGCAAAAAGGTTTGCTTTGGGAGATTACCGGAAACGGCCTAAACAAACCTTCCTATTTATACGGAACAATGCATGTTAGTAGCAAATTAGCATTTAACCTAAGCGATTCGTTTTTTATTGCCATTAAAAACTGCGACAGAGTAGCACTTGAAAGTTCGCCCGAAAATTGGCTTGAAGAATTTTTAAGCACCGATTTTATGAGCTATACCATGCGTGCTAATAGTAGCGAAGCCAGAGGAAACGATAATCCTATTTCGATTAACGATTTTACTTGGTTTAAAGAGTTTTATGCTAAAGGTTACATTAAACAAGCACTTGCCCGCGACCCAGATGTGTTAAACCAATTAATGTTTAGGCACAGCAGCAGCAAGCAAGATTTTGAAGAAGACACCTATCTTGATTTATACATTTTTCAAACTGCAAGCCGCTTAAAAAAGCCAGTTGTTTCGGTTGAGGATTTAGACGAGAGTTTAAAATTGGTGATGCAATCATACACTGATATGTATCCTGAAGATAAAGAACGCAAATACAATAAAGATTTTGACAGGTTATTGGAAGAGTATTACCGCCAAGCCGATTTAGGCAAATTAGACTCG
Source organism: Bacteroidia bacterium (assembly GCA_018058165.1). Lineage (GTDB taxonomy): Bacteria > Bacteroidota > Bacteroidia > UKL13-3 > UKL13-3 > UBA6183. The sequence continues at coordinate 6,757 of JAGPCI010000103.1, read as the reverse complement.
CTAATGCAAAAACAAGGTTACAGCGAAACTTATTTTGAACGCATGCTTTATACCCGTAACAATAATATGGTGCACAGCATGGATTCGTTTTTTAAAATGGGTTCGTTATTTACCGGAGTAGGAGCTGCACATTTACCAGGCGAAAAAGGTGTAATTAACTTGTTGCGCAATATGGGTTATCAAGTTCGTGCTGTAAATTTGGGTCAGCGTAATGCTGCTTTGCGTGGTAAGTTAGATAAAATAGAAGTGCCAGTTGTTTATCAAAAGTTTTCTTCAAACGATGGGAGGTTTAGTGTAGATGTACCGGGTAAGTTATTGGTAATGCCAGATAACAGTGTAAGCCAACAGTACTTGCGTACAGATATGATGAATGGTTCGTTTTATTCTGTTAACCGCATAAAAACATTTGCACCATTTATTAATTTTACCGAAGAACAATTTAAGCTTAGTGTTGATAGTTTGTTATACGAATATGTGCCAGGCGATATTTTAAGTTTTAAACCAACAATGGTTAGTGGCAATAAAGCTTATGATATTACAAACAAAACCAAAAGAGGCAATTTACAACGTTACCGCATTGTGTTTACTCCTTTTGAGTTGTTTGTGTTTAAAGCAGGCGGAAATGGCAATTATGTAAAGAAAAACGCCACTCAGTTTTTTAACTCCATTGTAATTAATAATCCAGGAACTGCATCAACACCTTTTAGTAGTAAAAAAGAAGGTTTTGAGATAAATTTACCTGTGGTACCACTAGCCAATTTCGAAACATCAGCCTTATCAAACTATACACCTAACTCGCACATTTACCAAGCACAAGATGCTAATGGAATTAATTATTTTTTACTAAAACAAGTTGAAATAAATACTACTTACCTGGAAGAAGATAGTGTTGAAATTAACCTAGTAGAGCGTGGTTTTTTAGAAGGAACAGGTTTACGTTTAGCAAGTAGGGGTTATAAAACAATAAGTGGTTATCCGTTTATGATTTGCACTTATACGCATCCAACAAAAGAAACTAAAGCAGCTGCAATTTATGCCATTAAAGGAAGTCATGTTTATGCATTTTCTGCTTGGTGCAATACCGATGAACAATTGGCTAAAGCGATTGAAGTTTTAAAAACATTTAAATTTGTAGATATTGTTTCGGAGCCAGGTAAATTACGTGTTGATACGGTTCATAAATTTACGGTGGTATCTCCAGTTCCTGTTCCTCCAGATGTAAATGGATACAACTTTTCGTTTAAAAAACGTGATGCAAAAAGCAACCACACCGGCCAAAGTGAATACATTAATTACTATGATGCCGAAACAGGCGAGCGTGTAGAATTGCGCTGGCAGCGTTTGCACAAGTATTTTATGAGTAAAGATTCTGCACGTTTTTGGAAAAACGAGTTAGAAGAAATGAACCCACGTAACGATTACAAACAAAAAGTAACTTACTACCAAAAAGATGGGGCAGTTTGCGCTGATGTAATATTTACCGATACCAATACTAGCCGCGTTTTAATGGCTAAAGTTATTATTAAAGGTCGTTATATATATACCTTAACCTCGCAAACCGATAGTATTACAATGGGTAATAATTTTGTACGCGAGTTTTTTAACACATTTAAATCAACTGATACAAGCAACTTGGCGCAACCTTTTGTAGATAAAACAACCTTAATTTTAACTGACATTTTAAGTGATGATAGTACTACATACGCACAAGCTCGCGATTTAATTGGTCGCACCCAATTTCAGGGTAAAAGCTATAAACCAATTGCTGATGCTTTATCAAAACTAAAAGAAGATAAGTACAAAAAAGAGTTACGCATAGAGTTGGTTACCGAAATTGGTTTTAGAAAAGACGTAACTGCAATTCCTTATTTACAAAAAGCCTATAACGATGCTGGCGATGATTATGATTACCAAGTTTCAATTTTACGTGCATTGGCTTCTATTAATACGGCTGCATCATACAAAGCATGTAGAGATTTGCTAATTGCAGATCCACCATTTGCAAGTGATAATGGTTTATATAACCGTTTGTTTGATTACATTGAAAGTGGCGATAGCCTTTGGAATAGAAAACAATTTATGCCAACCGCTTTAAAACTTGCCGAAAACGATGAATACAAATCACATGTTTATTACATGCTTGCTGAGGCTATTGATAGCAATAAAGTAACCACTGTGGCATATCAACCATATTTAAACAGTGTAATAAACGATGCTAAAAAAGCTTTAAAACAAGAGTTAACCGATGACGAACAGGAAAGTTATAGCCGCAATTATGATATTGAAATGTACAACCGCATTTTGGTTAAGCATTTTGATAACGGACAGGTAAAAGAACATTTTAACAAACAATTAAAAGCAAAAAATTACCATGTTAAAGGTTATGCAATTGCTGTAATGTTGGCCAATAAAAAAGCAGTTGATGATACCATAATTTATAATTTAGCAAGCAACATTGATTCGCGGTTGAGCTTTTATTTTGCATTAAAAAAATACAAACAACTGGATAAGTTTCCAAAAGAGTTTAATAAACAAACTGAGTTAGTTTATTGCTACGCCCGCAACATGGTTAAGCCTAGTTATGGTGATAACAAGTTAGATACCATAATTTTAATCGACCAAACAAAAACATATTTTAAAACATTTACTGGCAACATGTATTTCTTTAAATTTAAGTTAAAGAAAAGCGATGAGTGGCAAACTTACACATGCGGTATGCAAGTAACTGATTCTGCTACGTATGAGTTTTTATATTTTATGAATGGAAAAACCAAGGAAGATTTTGATGAAAAATTAACCATACAGGAGCAGTTTGAACGTGCTATTGAAACCAGAAAAGAAGCTGTTAGAAATAACAAGTATGGCAACAATAACGATGATGATGACGAAGACGATTATTAATATTGAGCAACAACTTTTGATGGTAAAAAACAGCATTTATTATTTTGTACTTTACTTAGCTATCAGCAATTTTGGATTTACTGTTTGTGCACAACAAGCAATATCTAAAATTGCTTTTGGCTCTTGTGCAAACCAATCGGCAAGGTTGCCAATTTTTAATGTGGTGGTAGAGCATAAGCCGGATTTGTTTGTGTTTTTGGGTGATAACGTTTATGGCGACACCCATAATATGGATACGCTTGCTGCTATATACGGCCGCATGGCTGCTAAGCCAACCTTTAAAAACCTTAAGCAAAATGTACCCCTAATTGCTACTTGGGACGACCATGATTATGGACAAAATGATGCTGGAAGGCATTTTCCTGAAAAAGAAAAATCGAAGCAAGTATTTCTTGATTTTTTTGATGAACCCAAAGAGTCGGAGAGAAGAACAAGGCCAGGCGTTTACCAATCTTATTATTACCAAAATAATGGCAAAACAACTCAAGTAATTTTGTTGGATTGCCGTACTTTTAGAGATGATTTGATACACTTTGATAAACGCAAGCACAAATGCTTAAAAAACGGCAGACACCGACATGCGTTTGCTCCATACTCCACAGCCGACTCAACAATGTTGGGTGAAGAACAGTGGAAATGGCTTGAAGAAGAGCTTAAAAAGCCCGCAGATTTAAGAATTATCGGTAGCGGCTCGCAATTTGGAATTGAATATAATGGATACGAATCGTGGGCTAATTTTCCGCACGAGCAAAAACGTATGTTCAACTTAATAAAATCAACCCAAGCAAATGGCGTTTTATTTATTAGTGGAGATGTGCATTATGCCGAAATTTCTAAAATTAATGAACCCGGTTTGTACCCAATTTACGATATTACTGCAAGCGGATTATCTTCAACTTGGGAGTTTGCTACACCAAATAAAAACAGAATTGAAGGGCCAGTTATGCAAAATCATTTTGGCTTAATTACCGTTAATTGGCAGTTGCCCGACCCTGAAATAGCACTAGAAATTTGGGATGTTGATAACAAAAAAGCCATTAGTTACCTAGTAAAGCTTAGTACCCTCAAGTTTAGTAACTAAATTCAGGTTGGGCGTTATCGGTAATTGGTTCAAATGCAGTATAATTGTATCTGTAAAATAAAAGCAAGTATGCATGGGGAGTTAAAACATATTTATAAATCAACCAAAACCATAAAATCAACATTAATTATTAATATATGTTTTCGATAGTTTCTGTATGATAGCCAGAAAACATACACAGGTACTTTTGTGGTGTATTTGCGTTCCACTGTATTTTATTTTATTTAGTTTGATCTCGTGTAAAAATCAGCCAAACCAAAATAACGATAAAGTAGAAGTGGTGCTTGCTAATGCAACTAAAATGCTAACACAAAAGCAGCCTGTTGATATTCCAAAATATTTAGATACCTCCTTTTCAATTAATGCTAGCCTAAAGCAGCAAATAAATAAATACAAACTATTTGTAAAGTATTATTACTATCATTTACCTAATTATCCCAAAGCTCTAATTTACCTAGACAGTATGGAGCAGGCTTTAACAAAAGTACCTCCAAAAGATTTTAAAAATGAGGCTGTTTTTGTGCTACTGCATAAAGGAAGACTGGCCTTAATGAATAAACAATTTGATGATGCTTTTTTATATCAATACAAAGCCAAATTATTAATAGAAGAACTAAAAGACACATGCCAGGGGCAGCAATTATCATTTGCTTTAGCTCTTATTTTATTTAATCAAGAAGCCTACAAAGACGCAGCAACTTATTTTATAGAAAGTTTTACCAAAGGCGAACAGTGTTATAAGCATGATTATGAAGTGTTTTTTATGGAGCGACTAATGACTCCAAATAATATTGGATTATGCTACGAACGACTTAATATGAATGATAGCGCATTATATTATTACGAGTTAGGTTTAAAAAACATAGAAACAGATAAGGTTGTAAAAAAAGTAAGTGAAAAGAATTTAAATAAAACCAAAGCAGTTTATTATGGCAATATTGGTGGTATTATGTTAAAAATGCACCAAACAGAACTTGCCCAAAACTACCTCGAAAAAAGCATTGCCCTTAATTATCATCCAGAAATGGATATAAAAGATGCCGTTTTAACTAAAATTAAATTAGCGCAACTACTGGTAAATCAAGAAAAAATTATTGATAGTAAGTTTTTAATAAGCAGCATTAAATCAGATTTAATTCAATATCCTAACCCAGAAGCAGAAGCACGTTTGGCAGGGGTATTAAAGCTGTATTTTAAAACAGTAGGCGATTATAAAGAAGCCAACAATTATATGAGCGCTGAACAAAATTTGCGCGACTCTTTAAGGTTGGCAAATATTAGTAATGGTGTTAAAAAAACTATTGTTGCCGAGTTTGATCAAGCCAAAAATATTGTAGAACTAGATAGTTTTAAGCGCGATGATAGAATTAAGTCACTTTTACTAACTGCGTCATTAATTACGATATTTTTAAGCTTAATTATTTTGTTGGTTTTTGCCTTCAACAGATTACAAAATAAAAAACATATTGCTAAACTTGAGGTGTTAAATACTGCACTAAATACCACCAACGAAAAATTAGAAATTAGCCTCAACTCGCTTGAAGGAAGTTATGCCGATAACGACCGACTAATAAAAGCTGTAGCGCATGATATGCGTAGCCCAATGGTGGCTGTGGTTGGGGTTTTAGACTTGCTTTGTAGCGAGGAAATGGATGAAGAAAGTAGGGCCAACTTACTAAAACTAGCAAAAGAGTCAAGCCAAAAAGGTTTAGGTGTTTTAGATGATGTGTTAAAATCGAAAGTTAATAACGAACTACCTAAAAGTTTGGTTGATTTAAAAAGTATCATAGAGTCTTCAGTTTCGGTTGTTAACCAATCTGCTATTGATAAAAAACAATCGATTATACTTGATGTGGCTGATGTTGCCGTAAATGTAAACGAAGGTAAAATATGGCGGGTTTTAAATAACCTTTTAACCAACGCAATAAAGTTTAGTTTTAGGGGTGGTAAAATAGAAGTAAGTACCCAAGTTGATACTGATAATGTTACCATTTCTGTTAAAGATTTTGGTATTGGAATTCCTGAAAATATTCGTGGTAATTTGTTCGATTTTTTTACTAAAGCTTCGCGAAAAGGTACAAATGGCGAGGAGACGCACGGTTTAGGTTTAGCCATAACCAAACAAATTGTAGAGGCACATAAAGGCAAAATTTGGGTTGAAAGCGAACCAAATATTGGCACCACGTTTTATGTTCAGTTACCTATTTAACTAAACCAGGTAATTAATTCATCACGCCACACCAAAACAAACACACCTATCATACAAATTGATGCGGCTATTATTGAGTGTTTGCTTATTTTTTCTCTTCCGCTAACAGTTGCAGCAAATATTACAGTAATTGGTAATAAACTAAATATAGTTTGAGCAATACCAACTGGTATTTGTGAAGCGGTAAATAAACTTAACGAAACGCCTATTACGGGCCCAAATATAGTTCCAGTAATTACTGGTGCCATAAGTGGTTTTGTGGTGCATATAAGCTTAATTTCGTTCAATACGTTTTTATTAAAAATTGCAATGCTAAATGCAGCAATAGTACCAATTACCATCCTTATCCAGGTAGCGTGTACTGCAGTTAAATCGGCCCCAATGGTGTGGGTAATGTTTAATCCTTTTTTAGCACAAACCAATCCTAAACCTTGGCCTACTGCGCCCAAAATAGCAAATGCAATTCCCTTTACTACGTGTTTTTTATCAATAGTTTTATCCTTACTTTTTTGGGTGGTTCTAATAAACCAAATAATACCTCCAGTACTAATCATCATGCCCAAAAT
>JAGPCI010000102.1 GCA_018058165.1 Bacteroidia bacterium | reverse complement strand
CTCATTGTTGTGTCGTATAAACATACCTTTTGATAAATCTCCAGTATTTGCCATTTTTAGCTTTTTAATTTTTAATGATGCAAGTATACATTTTTTTGCAAACAGTTATTTAAAGCCTAAATTGATTTATGTTATGCCATTAAATATTAGGTAATTATTTGGGTTTTAAAATTGCCAATATTATTGCTCTAACCGTTTAAGCTCAGCGCGCAATAGTGCTGCTAAATTTATTGACCTACCATTTTTAAATTTAATTTGATATGGCTTACCAGACATACTGCTTGAAGTGGCTAATTTATCAATAAAAATTTCGGCAGTTTTAATAGCACTACCACCTTTTTTCCATTTCATACGCAAGTGTTCTGCCGCTTGTCCGGGCGTGTATTCGCTCCCATTTCTAATAAAAACACCATCTTGCTTAGCAATAAATGCAATTAATGATTCGATTTTTTGGGTTTCAGTAATTTTTTTTGGTTGTTGCTGATAAGAGATTGATCCAAATAAATTGGCTTTGCTAGGAATAAAACACCACAAAAAAATTGCTATTAAAAATAACTTTAGTCTCATAATTTTTGGTTTTTAAATTGATTGATTTTTCAAGTATACATAAACTGAGCCAAATTATTTAATGGTTTCCCACCATCTTTGTGTTGGGTAATGTTTGCCTAACAAAACAGGTTCGCCAATTAATGGCGTGGTGTAATTTAATTGTAATGCTTGCGAATGTGCTGTAACCTTGGTTAATGGCTCGTTCCAGGCATGCAGTGCAAGTGTAAACTTACTATTATGCACTGGCATTAATACTTTTGCCTTCAAATCTATTGCAGCCTGAGCAGTTTCTTCAGGCATCATGTGTATGTTTTGCCATGATGTGTTGTATTGGCCGCATTCAAGTATCGCAATATCAAAACCGCCAAACTTTTCTCCTATTTCTTTAAAGTGTTTTTCGTAACCACTATCGCCTCCTAAAAATAAATTATGGGTTGATGATTGCAACACAAACGATGACCATAATGATTTACCACGAGCAAATTTTCTACCACTAAAATGCCTTGCTGGAGTTGCAGTAAACGACATGTTACTGTCAATATTGGCTTGCTCCCACCAATCAAGTTCGGTAATTTTATTTGCAGGCACACCCCAATATTCTAAATGGGCCCCAACACCTAAACTTGTATAAAAATGTTTGGTTTTAGGAATCAGTTTTAAAATGGTTTTATAATCTAGGTGGTCGTAATGATCGTGGGTAATTAACACCGCATCCAATTCAGGAAAATCATTTACACCATACACATTACTTCCATTATAATTTTTACCAGTAAAACTTACTGGCGAAGCATTGCCGCTAAAAATAGGATCAACCAAAATGTGTTTGCCATTTATTTTTATTAGGTATGATGAGTGGCCAAACCAAACTATGCTTGGAATGCTATCATCAAGTAGGTTTAAGTTAGTAGTAACACTCGGAATATTTGAACTTGGTTCTCTTCCTTCTACTTTTTTTAAGTAGTCTTTTAAAATACTAAAATAACTCACACCATCTGCCAACATTGGTGTTGGTGTTAAATTTTGAAAAGCGCCATCTTTATAATTAGGAGATTTTTCGATGCGGGCCAAACGCTCGCCTTTGGGGTTTGTACCAAACTGTTTTTGTTGCATAAATAAGTAACTTCCACTTGTAAAACTTGCCAATATGGCTAATAGGATGATCATTTTGGGGTATTTAAAACTCACCTGCAACAATACTTTATTTTATGGTTAGGTTTATTGGCAATTCGGTTAATTCGTAGATAGCATAGGTAAAGGTATTATTTAAAGCGGATGATAAAAAACATTATATCCGTTAGCTTACCATTAATTTTTATAATTAGTGACTAATCTAGTATTTATGCAATACTCTCTGTAAAGTTTGCTAAGACTTGGTAAGGATGAGTATTTTCCATTTTAAAAAACATCTAAAATAAAAATCTAACTCCGTTTGGGTTGCCACCCATTCCGAAGCTTCGGAACGGCCTTACTTTTAACTCGCTGTTGTTTATTGTTTTTTAGCCTCGTTGATTGCTGGCGCAGTTTTCTTGATAAAAAAGTAACCAAAAAATCAATCCCGAAGCTTCGGGATTACGACAATTTTACTACAATCTATCGAGTATGTTTTTTGCCACGCAATCCAAGCCACTGCGTTTCAGGATTGCTTACTAAGGCCAACACACAAACATCCTCAATGATTGTTAAGTAAAATTATCAGAGGCCGATAGAGTCATTCAAGCTTTGGTTTACAATAAAAGCTTAACCTACTTAACAAATGCCCTACTTCAAATAACTAGTATGGCGCGGGTATACACTAAAAAAAAGTCCGTTTTGCATTGCTGCAAAACGGACACAAACATTAATTAAAAACAATTTAACTACTCAACAATTAATTTATACGTTTTACTGTTGTTGCATTTTACAAAGTAAATTCCGCTGTGTAAATCACTAATATCAATACTGGCTTCAAAACCGTTTTCCGTTTGGGTTTTAACCAATTTACCTGTAATATCTATTATTGAAATTTCGCCTAATGTATGTTGCGAAGTTTGTTCAATAAACACCACATTTTTTGCTGGATTAGGGAATAAATTTATACTTACCCCATCAACATTATTTGATTGATTTAAGTAAACTACTACCACATCGCTGTATTTATTTTGGCCCGATACATCAACCTGATTAACGCGATAATAAACTTTATCAATACCTGTATTTAAAGCTTGTGAAGCTGCAAATGCATCAACAAAATTATAGTTTATTCTAACCTTACTGTTTAACGCACCTTTTACAGTTCCAACTGCGGTAAAGGTTTTATTATCGTACGATTTTTCAACCACAAACCTATCGTTGTTTACCTCTGTTGCAGTAGCCCATTTTACATCAATATCTGTATTGTTTGATGCAACATTTGCTTTAATTTCTATAAACTCTACAGGCAATGCGCTTTGGTTAGTTATAATTAATAAAAACCTATTACCTTGAGATAATCCGCTTGAAGTAATGTTAAAAGCGTATGTGTTGTTTAACCTTAAATCAACAGTAGTATTTGTAAATAAATCTTTCAATAAAACTGTTTTTGTATCAGGAATTTCGCCAAAATTAGCAGCCGTTAACACATAACTTTTTGCTGGCCCTACTGCAAATAATACAAACGTATCTGCAACAGCGGTAAAGGTTGGTACTGTATTTATTTGAATTTTAGAAGTTCCAATTTTATAACCAAAGTTAAAGGTAGAATTGGTAAGTTTTAAAGCGTCTTCCATTTGGTCAACTCCAACACTAGCACCATCTCTAACACGTAACACTGCATAATCGCTAGTAATTGAATCCATAACTACACTTAATTTAAATGGATTTACATTTCCGGTTTTAAATAAACTACTACCAGCACCACTTGTTTTGTTGCTTTCATTAAAGGTAACCGATGGGCTATTTGCAATTGCTTTTACAAAAAATCCTTGTCCAGATGCGATTGCTGTAGTACCATCGTTAGCTACATAAGCATTGGTTGATGGATCTAAAACATAAACAAAAGGGCTAATATTTGATTTGGTTACCAAGCTCCAATCTATTTGAGAAGGATAAGGATTACCAATTAAATTCCATCCATCATCATCAATAAAACCTGTATTTGTATAAGTTATTGTTGGTGCAAATGTTCCTTTATTTACAGGGCCTACAAAATCTATTGTAACCTGATTTTGTGTAACATAAGGAGCAGTATACCATTGTGGTGCAGGTAAAGTTCTGTCGCCACGTACAAAAACTATTGCACCTTGCGAAGGATTTAAAGTTTGGTTGATATTAGTAACCGCTACCCAGCCTCTTCCGCCTGTTGTACTTTCCCTGTAGGTATAAATACTAGCCGAGTTAGGATTTGATACATCAAAACCATTGGTTGCACCACCCGAACCGGTTACAAACATATCATCTTTAATATCGTTAAAAGTAAATGATGAAGTATTAGGAGAAATCATTCTATAACGCCTTACAACCGAAGGTACATAACGTTGAGAAACAACATTTCCTATAATATCTGCTGTATTTGCAATTGCTGCAACACGAGCCGTACCAGTAGCACTTGATACAAGTGTTAAATTACCATTGGCATTTAATTTACCATTATTTAAAGCTAAAGTACCTACTAAATTTAATGCATTACCAATTACTATCGAATCGTTTGTTTTTGTAGTCCCAACATTTATGGTAAGGTTTTGCAAAGCATTTGTAGCACCATTGGTAGTTTGATCCATTTTTAAAACACCCATATCTCCACTACCATTAACAATTATTGACGATGTCGCACTACCCTTAACAACACCATCACCGGTAATTTTACCATTAATGGTTAATGTTTTTCCGTTTAATTCAATTTTTTTATTGCTTTCTGTTAATTCTAAATTATTAACTACAATATTACTCGGTAAAGTAGGCATAAACACAGCCGAACCGCTTATGATAATATTTGCATTACTTGCTGGTATTACACCACCACACCAATTTGCAGTATTATTCCAATTTGTATTGACACCTAACCAAAGCGGTGTTACAGTAACAACAGAAGATGCAGACATATAGCTTTGACAACCTGTAGCTTGACTTTGTGCAACTACCCTATATGCGCCACTTTCTCTAACATTAGGAAAACTAATTGCAGAACCTGTTCCACTAACTAAATCAGATATGGCTGTTTGAGATTGATATAATTGATAAGAAGTGCCAACTTCTGAGCCTGAAAGGGTAAACATAACTCCGCTTGAAGCCAAACAATAGGTTCCAGAACCTGATAAAATGTATGGGTTTGGAAGTTCTATTTGTTGTAAAGTTGATGTTACAGAGTTATTAAATTCATTAATATCACCAACTGTGGTAGCTGTAGCCGAATAGGTATAATTACCAGCACTTACAACTTGATAATTTGTAGTAATAGTTACCTCTAGTGTATTTCCAGCAGTTATAATTCCACTGTTTACAATTACACTGCTAAAGTTTGTTGTAACGTTTGCAGGACTTAATACAGTTGAAGTAATAGTAACTGGGTTTGTAGCTAAATTAACATCAGCAACACCAAAGTTTTTAAGTGCTACTTTTACTGTTGTATTACCGCAGTTATTATTACTTGGGCTTACAAAATTTTCAACACCTAAGTCAACATCATTAATTCTAATATTAAAGATTAACGAAGTTGGAGGAGTTGAACCAAAGTCATAAACACGCACATAGTAAGTTTGCCCAATAGTTAAGCCAGTTACGCGAGCGCTTTCAGTAACACCATTACCATAAGTATTTACACACTGCATAGAAGTTAATGAAGCGCAAGTACCGCTAAATACTTCCACTACTGGGTTAAACGACACATCTGCACTAACAGAAATATTATGAGCAGTAGACACTGCGGTAAATTTATACCACACATCATCATCAGCAAAACCAACTGTACCAACCATACTTTGAGTAGCATTTAAGGTAGTTCCACTTACTGGAGTTGATGATGTAGGATTGATAGCAATTGCACCTGAGCAATTATCGTTTGCAGGAGCTGCAGGAATAGTTGCAAAATTAGCCACATAACAACCAGTTGCCGAGCCAGAAGCATTTTGGGGAACTATGGTCCAATAATAAGTAGTGTTATTAGCTAAACTTGGTGCATTATAACTTCTTGCAGTAATACCTGTGGCTACTCTAGCCGAAGTTGAAAGGCTACTAACTAATGATTGATTTGTACTTAAATATACCGAATATGAAGTTGGAGAACCAGAACCAGCCGCCCAAGTTAAATCTAAACTGGTACTTAAATTAGTTGTTAAAACCTCAGGAGTTAAACCTTGTGCACATGATGGTATTGTTGAAGTAGTGGTTGAGAATGTATAATAAGTACAACCCTCTGATTGACCGTTGGCATTAACAGCAATAACCCTCCAATAATAAGTAGTTGCATTGGCTAGCGTATTTGCTGGCAAACTATAGCTTGTACCCGATAATCCACGTGCTGCAGGCAAGTTTAAAGTATCGGTAAACAAGGTATTGGTTGATATTTGTAAATTATAATTTTTTGTTCCTACCGATGGCACCGTTGATGCGCTCCAGCTAAATGATTGTGCAGTTGCTTTGTTAATATTTGTTGCACCATTTGTTGGTCCGCTTAAGGTTGGGCATGATGGTAAAATAGGCATTGCAGAAACTGTAAAACCCGTGGTAGGAGTAGCTCCATTAGCCGAGTGATATACCCTTAAAAAGTAAGTAACACCAACAGTGGTAGCTAAATCAACACTCTCTACACCAGCAGCACCAGTGCTACTTACACAACCAATATTAGTTAAGCTGGTACAAGTGCCTGAAAAATATTGTAAAACTGCATTAAACGATGAACCGCCATCTACAGTTAAACGAGTAACTGTGCTTGTTGCAACAAATTTAAACCATACATCATCATCAGCAACACCAGGGCTGCTTGCTGTACAATTTGATATACCTGTTGAAGCAGTAGCATTTGTAGTACTTGCAGATTTATAAGGTACACCAATAGCCATCGTAATTGCTCCTGAGCAATCATCATTTACCGGTGGTGTAATAATATTATAAACAGAAATAGCAAAGTTACCTGAACCACCCGCAGCCGAATTTGCATCATAAACGCGCACAAAATAAGTGCCTTCTACTAATGTATCAGTTTGTATAGTTTCAATTAAACCATTACCAGTTGCGTTTGCACAATATAAACTTGTAAGCGTGTTACAATTTCCACTTAATAACTGTACAACACCATTATAACCTCCAGACGAACTAATTTTTACACCATACAATCCTGGTGTTACAACTGTAAATTTAAACCAAACATCGTCATCTGCATTTCCAGCTGATGATGCTGTGCATACAGGAATTGAACTTGATGCAGTTGCTCCTTTTGAAGAATAAGTACGGCAAAAATCATTTTGTACACCATTCTGAATAGGCAATGTTATAGCTGTGTTACAATTATCATTAGTTATTGCATTTGCCGAAGCCGATGGCAAAACAGCCGTTGAGTTAGGTGTAAAAGTAATTGCACTATAACAATCTGGCATTTCTGAAAGGTTAGTAATATTGGTATTTGAAAAATTTAATACATTGGCTAACTGCTGACTTATTAACTGACCAGCAGATGGAGAAGATGAAACAGTGTTACCGCTAAAGCCTGAACTATAGCTGTAGGTGTAGTTTACCGTTCCATTAAATCCAAACATTTGTCCGTATACAAACTCAATTTTATTGCTTTGTTCGTATAACTTTACTTGAAAATTAATACTTGGTCCGGCATTACTATAAATCTCCATTTCCGACCACTCTATGGTTAATATTTGATTGCCTTGTTGGCCAGTTACTAAATATTTAATAGAGTTTTCTAATAATGATAATTGTGTTGCAGTAGGTGTAGAACTGATGTATCCTTGGCAAACTAAATCTTCCCAAAAAGGAGCTATAATTTGTTTTTGTGAGCTAAACGAGTTTGTATATGAGGCAGTTGATGATAAATTAAATGTTATAAATCCATTAAGATCAACCTTTAAAGCACTTATATCATAACCTTGATATTTAAACCCAGTAAAACCTAAAGCTGTTAAATCTAAGGTTTCACTTTTGTTATCATCTGCGGTACGCGAATTTGTTGTCCAAGTAAATTTATTACCCGAACCCATAATGCTATTATAGGTAATATTATTGGTACGCGAAATTGAATAACTAAGCGGCATTTCGCCAGTAGTAAACTTCCATGTACTTGTGCCTGTAGCTTTTAATCCTGATGCACTTACTGCAACAGCTTTCCAATAATAAATAGTTGATGAATTTAAATCGGTTAAGTGTGTATAGCTACTAACAGTAACACCACTAGCCACTAATGCAGCTACTGATTCATTATTAACATCAGTTTGACTTGTGCTTAAATAAATATCGTAAGCAGTTGCGCCACAGGCATCAGGCCAAGAAAAACTAACACCTAATGGACTAACACTGGTTTGATTGTTTGTAGGTGAACTAGGAGTTGTTAATGCGGTAACATCAGCAAAAACCACTGCTCCAGAAGAGTGGTTATAGGC
>JAGPCI010000101.1 GCA_018058165.1 Bacteroidia bacterium | reverse complement strand
CAACAACAGGAATTATAACTGCAATTATACCAAATGCAGCTAGTTGCGATAGTACCATTACCATTAATTTAACCATTAATAAGGTTGATACAGCTGTAACCCAAAATGGAATTACATTAACAGCTAAGGCTACCGGAGCAACATACCAATGGCTAGATTGTAATAATAGTTTGGCTGCATTAACCAACGAAACCAAACAATCGTTTACCGCAACCCAAAACGGAAGTTATGCAGTTAAGATTATACAAAATACATGTATCGACACTTCTGCGTGTTTTGTAATTACCAATGTAGGTGTTTTAAAAAATACTTTTAGTAATGATATTGTTGTTTACCCTAACCCCACTAGTGGCTTTGTTACTGTAAATATGGGTAAAGTATTTGCCAATTTCTCCGCTAGTTTACATGATTTAAACGGTAAGTTAATTAGTCAGTCATTTTACAAAAGTACCAAAATGTTTAGCTTGCATTTAGAAGTGCCTTCAGGTGTTTATTTACTAACCATTAATGATGGAAATAGTAAGGCAACTATTAGGTTAATAAAGCAATAAGTATTTTATAACAATCGGTTCGATAATGATAAAAGGAGTATTTGTATCTCTACAAATACTCCTTTTAATTAAATGAGTTAACTAATTTGATAATTGGCTACAGTACATAATTTTTTTAAGCAGGATTTCTTGCAACAATTCGTAAACAAGGCATCATCGCATAAGATTAATTCCGAAATCACATTCAGTATAGTATAATTTCGGTTTGGCCATCATTCAGCTATTTATAGGTATCATCGGCATTACCATTGTAAAATTATTTTTTAAGATAGACTAAAATAATTACAATGGGTATAATTTAGCACTTAAAAATCCTCTCCTAATTCCTAATTCAAAATTACATTTACTGGTGTTCATCCAACTTCATCTTTAAATACTTACCCGTAACACTTTTTTTATCTTTGGCTAAGTCTTCTGGTATACCAGCAAACACTAAATGCCCGCCTTCTGTGCCAGCTTCAGGGCCTAAATCAATCACCCAATCGGCACACTTAATTACATCCATATTGTGTTCAATTACAATAATGGTGTGGCCATGATTTACCAATGCGTTAAATGAATCCATTAACTTTTTTATATCGTTAAAATGTAATCCAGTTGTTGGTTCATCAAAAATAAACAAAATGTGTTGTTGCGATTTTCCTTTGCCTAAAAAGCTTGCAAGTTTAACCCGTTGTGCTTCGCCACCACTTAACGTGTTGCTGCTTTGTCCCAAGTGTACATATCCCAAACCCACATCTTGTAAAGGTTTAATTTTATTGTAAATAGAAGTATCTTCTTTAAAAAATTCAAGTGCTTCATCAACACTCATGTTTAATACATCGCTTATGTTTTTACCATGATGTTGGCAATCCATTATTTCCTCTTTAAAACGAGCACCGTTACACGACTCACAAGGTAAATGTATATCAGCCATAAACTGCATTTCAATGGTAACTTCGCCTTCGCCTTGGCAAGTTTCGCAGCGGCCACCATCCACATTAAAACTAAAATGCTGAGGTTTATATCCGCGTGATTTACTAATTGCTAAATTGGCATATAAATCTCTAATGGCATCGTATGCTTTAATGTAAGTTATTGGGTTTGATCTTGATGATTTTCCGATAGGGTTTTGGTCTACCATTTCTATGTGATGAATAGACTTTAAGTTGCCATCTAATTTATCAAACACGCCAGTTTTTTCGCCAGTATAATTACCCAATTGTTTTTGTAATGCAGGGAATAAAATGCTTTTAACTAAAGTTGTTTTTCCGCTTCCGCTTACTCCTGTAATTACTGATAACACATGCAATGGAAATTTAACATCAAACCCTTTTAGGTTATTTTGTCGTGCGCCTTTTACCTCCACAAAATCATTCCACTTTCTGCGTTTTGCAGGTAACGGAATTTGCTCAATTAGGTTTAGGTATTTTCCGGTTAAGCTATTTTTGTCAGCCTTAATTTCTTCAACTGTTCCTTGAGCTACTTTTTCGCCACCATGTAATCCGGCAAATGGACCAATATCAATAATATCATCTGCCATCGCCATAATATCTTGGTCGTGTTCTACTACCACTACAGTATTGCCAATATCACGTAATTTACTAAGCACTTCAATTAGTTTTTCGGTATCGCGGCTATGCAAACCAATACTTGGTTCATCTAAAATATACAATGAGCCAACAAGGCTACTGCCCAATGATGTAGCAAGGTTTATACGTTGACTTTCGCCACCACTTAGCGAATTTGATAAACGATTAAGCGATAAATATCCCAGACCAACGTTTTGCAAAAACAATAACCGTGAAGTAATTTCACGCAACATTCTGTCTGCAATTTTTTGGTGCTGCTCACTTAATAAAAGGTTGTTAAAATATTCGGCAGCTTGGTTAATGCTTAATAAAATTACTTCGTTTAAGCTTTTTTGATGTTTAATATTTTTCTCATTGGTATCAATAAGTTTAACATAACCAGCATCTTTTCTTAATCGAGTTCCTTTACAATCTGGGCAGCCGGTTTTACCTCTGTACCTAGAAAGCATTACCCTATATTGTATTTTATAAGTTTGTTTTTCTATTTCCTTAAAAAACCCATCAATGCCACCCCAGTCTTTATTACCTCGCCATAAATAATCACGTTGTTCTTCGGTTAGTTCGTGGTAGGGTTTATGAATTGGGAATTTACTTTTTGTGCTCAGTTTAACAAACGCTGCTTTCCATTCGCTCATTTTTTCACCTTTCCATGGTGCAACTGCATCTGCATAAATACTTAAGCTTTTATCTGGCACTACTAAGTCTTCATCAATACCAATTACACTGCCAAAACCTTCGCAAGTTTTACAAGCTCCATAAGGATTGTTAAAACTAAAAAAGTTAGGACTAGGTTCTTCAAAAGTAATTCCATCTAACTCAAACCTATTGTTGTAATGCTTAATAGTTTTAGTGCCATCTTCGTTCCAAATTTCAATATCACATTCGCCATTGCCTTCAAAAAAAGCGGTTTGCACGCTATCTGCAATTCGGTTACGGTTATCTTCATCATCTTTGGTTACACTAAACCTATCAATTAATAAATATACAGTATCATTTTTTGACGCCTTGGCTTTAGGCTTATAAACTTCAATAAAATCTTCAATTTGCAGCATTTCATTGTTTGCCAGTAACCTGCTAAATCCGCTCTTTAAATATATTTCTAGTTTCTTTTTAAGCGCTTCGCCACTTCCATCAATACGTACCAATAATAAAACGCGAGTTTCAATAGGCAAAGCCTCAACTTCATCTACCACAATTTCTACGGTATGCCTAATAACAGGCTTATTACTAACAGGCGAAATAGTTACACCTACGCGTGCAAACATTAATTTTAAGTAATCGTAAATTTCGGTAGTTGTTGCAACAGTGCTTCTTGTGTTTCGGGTATTTACTTTTTGTTCAATAGCAATTGCAGGCGAAATTCCATGTATATAATCTACATCGGGCTTATTCATTTTGCCTAAAAATTGGCGCGCATATGCCGACAAACTTTCCACATACCTTCTTTGGCCTTCGGCATACAAAGTATCAAAAACCAAACTCGATTTTCCGCTACCACTTACACCAGTAACTACGGTAAGTTTATTACGTTTTATTTCTACATCTATATTTTTAAGATTGTGTACCCTAGCACCTTTAATCTCTATGTTTTTAGTTTTTTTTTCGCTTTTAAATGTCATTGTCCGCCCTAAGTAAAATCTTTGCAATAGTACAATTTTATAAGGTTTAACTGGGTGGTTTTGTTTTATCTATTTTTAATCAATCATGCCATTGTGCATTTCAAGCCATTTTATCAACCAAAAAAACTAAATTGCACGCTTTAATAAATGAAAATATACTTTAAATTACTTGCATTTGCCAAACCATACAGCCGTTTTGTGCCTAAGTATGCAGTGTTAGCCATACTTGCAGTGGTATTTGGGTTGTTAAATTTTACCTTACTAATTCCCTTGCTAAATGTAATTTTCGAAAAAGTGGAAACACTTAACGAAGTTGCAAAACCTACGTTTAGTTTAAGCATTGATTTTGTTAAAAATAGTTTCAATTATTATTTTGGGTTGATATTTAAACAATACGGGCAAAGTGGTGCATTAAAATTTGTATGTGCCGTAATTGTAGTATCGGTGTTTTTAGCTAATGTATTTAAATATTGGTCGCAGCGGGTTTTAACAAACATGCGTACTTATGTGGTTAAAAATATTCGCGAAAGTTTGTTTCGTAAAATCACACAATTGCATGTTGGTTATTTTCAAAACCAACGTAAAGGCGATTTAATGAGTAGCTTAAGCAATGATGTTAATGAGATTGAAAATTCGGTAGTTAGCTCGGTACAAGTTGTTTTTCGTGAACCATTAATGATAATAGGTTACGTAATTTTACTGTTTACCATGAGTGTTAAACTAACTTTATTTACCCTTATTGTTTTACCAATTTCGGGTTTAGTAATTACTACCATATCTCGCCAATTACGTAGGCAAGCCAAAACAGGGCAGGAGTTGCTAGGTAATATTTTAAGCATTATTGAAGAAACCATAAGTGGCATAAGAATTATAAAAGCATTTAATGCACAACCTTATGTTCAACAAAAATTTGATGCACAAAATGGCGCTTACCGTGGAGTATTAAAATCAATGTGGAATAAGCGCGAGTTGGCTTCGCCAGTTTCGGAGTTTTTAGGTGTGAGTGTTGTTGTAGGTGTAATTTTATATGGTGGACAATTGGTGTTAGATAATCAAAGCGAGTTAAATGCAAGTGAGTTTATTACTTATATAGTGTTGTTTTCGCAAGTGTTGGTTCCAGCAAAAAACATTTCTTCGGCTGTTACCAATATACAACGAGGTATTGCCAGTGGCGAACGTATTTTTACCATTTTAGAAACAGAAATAGCTGTTACCGAAAAAACAAATGCTGTTGAAATTGATGAATTTAAAAGTGGCATTACTTATAAAAATGTTAGCTTTAAATATGCTGATACTGATGTGTTAAAAAAGATTAACCTAACCATTGATAAAGGCAAAACAGTAGCACTTGTTGGGCAAAGCGGTGCTGGTAAAAGTACCATGGCCGATTTGTTACCTAGATTTTATGATGTAACGGGTGGTGCTATTTTAATTGATGGGGTGGATGTGCGCGATTTAAAAATTAACAACCTTAATAGTTTAATGGGTATTGTAACCCAAGAAAGTATTTTGTTTAATGATACGGTGTTTAATAACATTGCTTTTGGTATGCAACATGTTAGCGAACAAGCTGTAATTGATGCAGCAAAAATTGCCAACGCACACGAGTTTATTGTAAAAATGGATAATGGCTATTATACCAATATTGGCGATAGAGGCGGTAGATTAAGTGGCGGACAAAGGCAGCGTTTAAGTATTGCGCGTGCCGTGCTTAAAAATCCTCCAATATTAATCTTAGATGAGGCCACATCGGCTTTAGATACTGAAAGTGAACGTTTGGTGCAAGATGCCATTCAAAATTTAATGAAAAACAGAACAAGTGTTGTAATTGCCCATAGATTAAGTACCATACAACATGCTGATTTAATTGTGGTGATGCAGCATGGCGAAATAATTGAAACAGGTAAACATGCCGATTTAATTGCCCTGCAAGGTGTTTATTTCAAACTAAGTGAGATGCAAGCATTTGTTTAAATTAGGTAATATTGATTGTAGTTGTGGGAATAATTAACCATTAAATATGATAAATAAGTTTAACATTGGTGATGAAAAAACCTATCTTAAGTTGGTTGAATTAAATGATACAGCAACTTTCGATTCGGGCGAGGTTCATCCAGTTTATGCTACCTTTGCCTTGGGCCGAGATGCAGAATGGGTGAGTAGGCTTTTTGTAATTGATATGAAAGAACCCAATGAAGAAGGAATAGGTACTTTTTTACAGGTAAATCATCATAGCCCTGCAATTATTGGAAGCAAGGTTAACTTTACCGCCAACATTGATAGTATTGAAGGAAATAACATTATTTGCAGTTTTACAGCTAAGGTTAATAATAGGTTAATAGCAAGTGGTAAAACAGGACAAAAAATATTAAAAAAAGAAAAACTACAAACATTATTTAGTAGTTTGTAGTAACACATTTTATGAATATAGATTTAACAGGAAAAAACGCCATAGTATGCGGTGCTACTAAAGGAATTGGCAATGCTACAGCAACTTTATTGGCTCAACTTGGTGCCAACGTTACCATGATTTCTCGTAATGAAAGTACGCTTAGCCGTATTGTACGCGATTTGGATAATAGCAAAGGGCAAGTGCATGATTACATTGCTGCCGATTTTAACAAGCCAGATGATTTGCGTGAAAAAATTCAGCAAAAAGTAAACGAACCTAAAACCTTTCACATTTTGGTAAACAATACTGGTGGGCCTCCTGCGGGCTTGGCAATAGAAGCCGAATTACACGAGTATACTTCTGCATTTACCAACCATTTATTGTGCAACCAAGTTTTGGCACAAGCCGTAGTTGATGGAATGAGAGGTAGTGGATACGGTCGTATTATCAATGTAATTTCTACATCGGTTAAAGCGCCTTTAAAAGGTTTAGGTGTATCAAACACCATTAGGGCAGCAGTAGGCAATTGGGCAAAAACATTAAGTTTTGAGTTGGCCCCATTTGGTATTACCGTAAATAATGTATTACCAGGTGCTACTGGAACTGATAGGTTAAAACAAATTATTGAAAGCAAAGCTGCTAAACAAAATCATAGCATTGAAGAGGTTAGCAAAGAAATGACCAATGAAATTCCAATGGCTCGTTTTGCAACTCCACAAGAAATAGCTTATGCAATTGCATTTTTGGCTAGCGAGTATGCCGCTTATATTACAGGTATAAATGTTCCGGTTGATGGAGGTAGAACTCCAAATTTATAAAACAAACAATTACTTTAAAGGTTATATTTATTACAATTAATTAATTACACATGAAAAAAACAGTAAAACTATTATTAGCAGGTGCTTTAGCACTACAATTATCTGTAGCAAATGCACAGTTACAATTACCTCAGCCTAGCCCTAAAGCAAGCGTAATGCAACAAGTAGGTTTAACCGATATTACTATCGATTACAGTTCACCAGCAGTAAACAGTCGTAATATTTTTGGTGAGTTGGTGCCATTTGAAAAAGTGTGGAGAGCAGGTGCGAATGCTGCAACTAAAATTACTTTTAGCAAAGATGTTACTATCGAAGGTGCAATGGTTCCAAAAGGTAGTTATAGTATTTTAATGATACCGACTCCGGCTGCATTTACTGTTATTATTAACAAAGATGCAAATGCATCTGAAGGCTCTTACAAGCAAGAAAACGATGTTGTTCGTATCAATGTACCAGCAACACCAACCGAACATTTTGAGCGTTTACAATACAGCTTTACAAACTTTACTGAAAGCAGAGCAACTGTAAACATGAGTTGGGCAAATACACGCATTTCATTTAATGTTGATGTAGCTACTAGCACTCAAGCGGTTGATAATATTGATAAAGCATTAGGTTCTACTTGGGCACAATACAACAATGCTGCTCGCTACTACTACGATCAAAAAGATTATAGCAAAGCATTAGAGTATGTTAACTTAAGTATTAGTTTAAATAATCATTGGTTTAATAATTGGGTAAAAGCACAAATTTTAGCTGCAAAAGGTATGACTAAAGATGCGCATGCTTATGCTGTTAAAGCAAAAGAACTAGGTGATAAAACTCCTGAAGGTTTCTTTTACAAAGAAAAAGTTGAAAGCGCCATTGCAGAATGGAAAGCTGCTTCAACCGGCAAGAAAAAATAATACCAACTAAAATTGTTATTCAAAAAACTACCTCTAATCGGGGTAGTTTTTTTTTGATTTTTTTTAAAAATATTAAAAGGAAATCTCAATCACAATTAAGAAATAAAAACAGCTTTTATTTTAACGCAAGATTGTAAACAATATTTGCCGCATTTGCACTTGCGCCAATACCTCCTAAATCTTGTTTAAGTTGGGTGTAATCTGCCATTAACATATTGTGCTTATCGCCACCTTTTAGCACTGCATTTAATTCGTTTGTAACATTGTTTATAGTAAACTCGTTTTGTAATAATTC
>JAGPCI010000100.1 GCA_018058165.1 Bacteroidia bacterium | reverse complement strand
GTTGAATAAACGCCTAAGGCTTCTGTTAAATCTGTAATGCCATCGCCATCGCTATCTAAATCTAAGAAGTTTGGAGTACCGTCTCTGTCCATATCTTGAGCAGCCAACCCATTTAATACTGGATTTGTATTTCCGTTTTCTGCACTACTTAACAATCCATTCTCATCTGCATCTGTTCCTGTAATCATTCCATTAACCACAGATGTAAATTGAACTCCATTTGGACGAGCTTCGTACACATCTAAAATACCATCATTATCGCTATCTAGATCTAATTCATTAATAATACCATCTCTATCCCAATCAAAGAAATCATTTATACCATCTGTATTACAATCTGTAAATACCAATGGTTTGTAAGGAACTCCCCATGGATCGTTACCTGTTGGTGTAGAACAACCTGGAGTTGTATCTAAGTAATTTGGAATACCATCGTTATCACAATCTGCCAATGGATCGTATCCACCACTTTCATTCATATCGGTAATTCCATCATTATCATCATCAATATCAATAACATCAGGAATATCATCTCCGTCAGTATCTTTTGCAATAGCAAAGTCTAATGTTAAATTACCATTTGTTCCATCACCATCAACTCCAGAAGCAGGCTCACCACCAACACTTAAAGTAATAAAGTTGCTTCTTATAATACCACTGTAGTTGAATACACCATTGTTATCATTGTCTGTATCTGTATTAGGATTGTTACCAGAAGTTGGTGTAAAAGATTTTGCATAACCAGTTGGTTTTGCAATACCAACAATATAGTTTCCTGGTACCAAATTACTAAAGCCATATAAGCCGCCACCAGCTGTTGTAGTTGTAGCTATTGCTGCACCATCTGGAACATTGTCTCCATTTGCATCTTGATATAAATAAACCGTAACACCATTTACTCCAGACTCAAATGTGTTTTTTTCACCATTACCGTTTGTATCGTTCCAAACTAAATTACCTAAGTTTAATGTGCCTTTTAAACCAAAGTCTAATGTTAAATTACCATTTGTTCCATCACCATCAACCCCACTTGCAGGCTCACCACCTAGAGATAGTGTAATGAAGTTACTTCTCAATTCTCCACTTACTGTGGTTACTCCATTGTTATCATTATCTGTATCGCTATTAGGATTAGAACTATTGACAGTTGTTGCACCAGCTATGTGGCCTGCTGGCAATGTAACACCTACTATATAATTACCTGCTATCAAGTTAGTGAATGAATAAGTACCATTTGTATTTGTTGTAGTTGTAGCTATTGCTGCACCATCTGGTATATTATCACCATTTGCATCAGCATATAATTTTACAGTTACTCCACTAATTCCTGGCTCGTTGGTATCTTTTAATCCATTATTATTTGCATCGAACCATACTGAATTACCTACACTTAATTGACCATAAAAACCAGCATCTACACTATCATTTATTTCACTAGCAGCCAAAGTAATGTTTACAATGCCCCCAACTGGGTCACTATCCACAGCATCATTGGTACCTTGATTAGAAGGGGATGCTATCATACCTGTTGGTGTAGCAAAAGTTAATGTATAATTGCCAGGTCCTAGGTTAGCAAAGAAATAAAACCCATTAGCATCTGTAGGATAAGTTACCTGTGTTCCGTCAGGATAAGTTAGTGTAACATTTACACCAGCTAAACCAACTTCGTTAGCATCTTTAATACCATTTGCATTTAAATCATTCCAAACAAAATCTCCCAATCCGCCTAAACCACATATTCCAAAGTCAAGAGTAAGATTACCATTGCTACCATCTCCATCAGTAGTAGGTTCTCCACCAACAGATAGTGTGATAAAATTACTACGTACTTCAGTACCTGCAACATTGGCTCCTAGAAAATTTACCCCATTATTGTCGTCATTAATATCATTATTGGGATTACTACTTGATGCAACATTTACACTACTAATATAACCTGTTGGTATTACTATGCCAACAATATACTTGTTAGGTGGCAAATTAGTAAAACTATATAAGCCTTGTGCATTTGTTGTTGTGGTGGTTATTGCAGCACCGTCGGCAATATTATCTCCATTTGCATCTACGTATAAACGAACAGTAACGCCACTTACAACAGGTTCTCCTCCATCAAAATCACCATCGCCATTGGTATCGTTCCAAACTAAATTACCTAAGTTTAGTGTACCTTTTAAGCCAAAGTCTACATTATTGTTGGTTGCAGTTAAATTGATACTATTTGATCTTACTTCTGTAGTATTATAAATTGCAACACCATTATTATCGTTAGCTGTAGAATTATTAGGATCTGAACTTGTACCAGTAGTAGTAGCTGGATCGTAACCTGTAGGTTCAACTATTGAAACAATATAACGATTACTACCTAAGCCAGTGAATGAATATGCTCCACTTGCATTTGTAGTTGTTGTTGCAATAGCAGCACCATCTGGTATATTATCGTTATTTAAATCGTAATATAATTTAACTGCTACATTAGCAATACCTGGTTCGCCAGCATTTTGAATACCATTGTTATTTACATCGAACCACACATAATCTCCTAATGTATATGTTGCTGCACAACTTGTGGGAGAAGAAATTTTAATATCATCTATAAATACATAGAAATTGTATGCGTTATTAATAGGTTTTGAAGAACGAATACGATAGCGAAAATTAGTATTTTGATACATTACAGGAACTGGTATGCTTAAAGTTACTTTACCATTGGCACCATAAGCTGCAAATAATGCTGCAGGTGTTGTACTAACCATTTGATTCCAAGTAGCCCCATTATCATTTGAAAAGTCCCATGCAAAAGTGGTTGTATTATCAGCAGCATTTACTGTATAAGTCCATAAAGTATATTGCAAAGTAAGTTCTGCTGGGCAACAAATATTGGTAAGGTTAATTTGTGGTGAAACTGTAGAAGTTGTACCAACTCCTGGAGTTGGAGTTTCACTCATACTACCATTAGTAGCCCAATTAACTATTTTAATTGCATGGCTAGTACTTGGTGAGTAATAAGGTGTTGTAACAACAACTGTTGCATTTGCACTTGTATTTACTGTAAATGTGCCAGTAGAACCGGTAAACGTTCCATTGGTAATTGGTTTTGAGAACCCTGTATTGTATTGGTTAGGAAAAGTTTCAGTGCTTTTTGTACAAACTGTAGAGCTATATGTGAAGTTAATAGTTGTATCGTGACATATAGTACCCGTTGCACCTGAGTTTGAATATATCTTAATATTAACGCTGTAATTACCTTCAGAACCGTTCCATCCACTACCACCAGTTCCTGGTGAATTGTATGGGGCTGCATTTTCAATATTTGAACTTGCCGTTGGTCCAGAAATTGTAAATAAAACACTTCCTATTGAACCCGTAAATCCAATTTCCATGTTATACAAACTATTTAGTTGTGCAGGTGTAAATGAAGAACCTTCTATAATTGGCAAATCTGTACCACCATCTAATTTATTAAAATAAAGGCTAGTAACTCTTCCTGTACAAGGAATATAAAATGCAAAATCTACATTTGGATTATCAGACCTTAAATCAATATTATTTGTTCTTACTAATGTTGTATTATAAATTGCTATACCATTATTATCGTTAGTTGTGCTGTTACCAGGACTAGCACTTGTTGCAGTTGTAGTGCCAACAGAATACCCAGTTGGAATAACTGCAGCAAGTACATACTTGCCACTAGTTAAATTGCTAAAACTATAAGCACCAGAACCATTTG
Organism: Bacteroidia bacterium; assembly: GCA_018058165.1. Lineage (GTDB taxonomy): Bacteria > Bacteroidota > Bacteroidia > UKL13-3 > UKL13-3 > UBA6183. The sequence goes on along the minus strand of JAGPCI010000100.1, from coordinate 4,506 downwards.
TTGTGGTTGTTGCAATAGCTGCACCATCGGGTATATTATCAGCATTTGCATCGGCATATAAATTTACTGTTACACCGCTAATACCAGGTTCACCAGAATCTTGAATACCGTTGTTGTTAAGATCGTTCCAAACAAAATCTCCTAAACTGTAAGTTACTGTACAAATTGGCAAACAAACATTGTAAGGATTATAGTGAATTTCGCCTGCACTAAGTGTAAACAAGTTGGCTAAAATTTGTCCCTCTACATTATTGCTATTTGTCCAAATAAATTTTCCATTAGGAATTAATACACTACCATATAATGTATTGCCACCGCCAATTTGAATGGTACCTGTAACTGCTGAGAAATTGTATAAAATATATGGTGCATCGTTATTTGATATACCAACTGCTTGAAAATTATTAAATGTATAACCAGCTGTACCACTCATGTTAAATATTACTGGTCTTGTAGAAGTTGGTTTATTATTAAAGGTAATTTGAGATATTGTTGAAAAATAGCTTCCAGTAATATTGATTACATTAATCTTATTATCAACCAAAGTAATATTTGGGGAAGTACCACTTATTGAAATAATATTTAAAGAAGCATTACAAGGAGAAGAAGCATTATAAGAAGCTATCAAATTAGCGTTTGCAACTACACTTGTAAAAGCTGTTGTAAAGTTTAAACCACTAGTACTTGTAGCATCTGAAACTGTTTGTAGTTGCTGCACTTGTAGCACTGGCTGGCTATTGTAACCATTCCAACTAGATTGTGCATTAGAAGTTGCTCGTAAGTTTACATTGGCATTATTAGGATCTTTAGCCCAAAGTGTTGTTCCAGTTGTACTTCCTAAGCGTAACAAACCATTGTTTACATAGCTTACTGCTCCAGAAGTATAATTTATTCTTCCTCCAACTACTAACCCATAATTATTTGAATTACCAAAATCATTGGGATAAGATCCTGAATTATTAATAGCTACTCGTGAGGCACCTGTTAAAGTTAAATTCCCACCACCTGCAACAGATCCCTCAACTTCACCAGCATAAAATTCCAAAGTTCCTTTTGCAAATACATTATACCCTTTTGAATCACTGAATGGATTAAATGAATTTGAGGTATTGCAAGAAGAAATACTAGCAGTAGACTCAGTTAAACAAAAATCATCTAATTTAAAAACGGCAGAGCCTGAGTTTTTCCAAAAAGTTATAGCAACTTGTGTTGTACCGCTTGGTGCAAGTAAGGTTGTAGTAAACTCCTGATATGAGCTCCCTGTAATAGTTAAACTTTGTTGTGCTAAAATTGTATTAGAACTGTTTGAAAATTTAATTGAAACTCCACCCCACTCTGTACCACCACTCACTTTTGCATACACACTTAATTTATACGTTTTTAAAGCAGTTGCTGAAAGCGTTTGTGCAAAACCACCTTGACCGCCACTTACTTGAACTGCCTTTACTCCTGTATAGTCATCATTGGTAATAGTTGCGTTCCCCCAATTATCCCAAGCATCAAGTGCAGTAGCTGCTTCAAAACCTGGGTTATTTAATAAATTTCCAGCACAACTTGTAGTAGAACAATTTGGAACATAAATGCTTAAATCATCAAAATAAATTTCATTATCATAAGAAGAATTTGCAGGAGAAGAACCTGTAATTCTATATTTAAAATTACTTACTAAATAACTTGCAGGAATATCTAATGTACCTAAATTCCAACCATAAATAGGCATTGCTGCCTTTATTTGGGCAGCTGTTTGAGAAATCATTGTAGTCCATGTTGAACCACCATTATTTGAAAAATCTATTGTATAAACTGTACCAGTATTATTACCACTTAATTTACTTGGATCTACATTAAAAATTAACGTAGCATTTGGAGCACATGTGTAAGCAGATAAATTAATACTTGGCGATGTGGCAATTGATGAAGATGCACTAGAACCTTTAAAGTTTTTAATAAATAAACTGTTAGGAGTAGCATTATTCCAATAACTTATTACAGCAACTGATGCATAACTCCTGTTTGAATAGGCAGACCAAGTGCCCATATTGCCAACAAAGGTACTATTGATATTACCAGTAGCATTGTTGTTAAATACATTTGGAAATGTTTCTGTTTGCACATTGGTACCCTGTGCGTTTACTTGCACAGAAGCAGCAATAAAGCATGCTAAAATTACAAAAATAGAGCGTAAGCTATTGAATGACAAATTCATAATATATTTAGTTAAATTCTAAATGATTCTGGAAAAACACAAAAGTGATTTACAGAAATTGGATTAATTTTCAATGCAAGCATTCACTGCTATTGCAGAAACTTATGAAGTCTTTGTTAGGATAGATTAAACGTAGACTGCAAATTTATGCAAATTATTAGTAAGATGAAGGTTATTAACAAGGGGTTGCAACCTAATATTCAAATATTGTCTTTATGCACTCACTATCCCAAAACGGGAAAGTTTATTCACAATCTTTCTTTTTTAGCCAACTGAAAAAATATTAATGAACATTTGAGTTAAACAAGTTATTTACTTAAATAAATGTTTTCCTTTACCGTATCACAATAAAAAGAATCACAATTCGGTTTACTTTACATTGCATACTTACATTATGAAGCAGTTTACAATACTTATTTCTATCATCTTATTACATGTTGTTATACATGCTCAAACATTTACAGTAAATATGTCGCAAAACATACCAGATAACGCATTAATGTACTTTCCAATTACTGTAAATGGCCTACCAAATACAATTGACAGTATTAATTTTGGTTTAAAAAGTGCTTGTATTACACTTACACATGCGTATGTTGGGCAATTAGATATTTACTTAAAAGCACCCAATGGTACAAGAATAACTTTAAGTAATAACAGAGGAAGTAATGGAAAAAATTTTGAAAATACTTGTTTTAGCGAAGCTGGAACATTGGCAATTGAAAATGGAGCAGCTCCTTTTTTAGGTACTTTTATACCCGATGAGAGTATAAATCTACTCAATAACTTACAAAATCCAAATGGAACTTGGCTGATTGGGGTATTAGATGAAATTCCGTTTATTACAGGTAAATTCTTGTCGGGTTCGATCACTTTTGGCAACAATCCTCCAGCTACACCCATTAATTCTGGATGTTCTTTAACCAATGGTTTTGGCTGTAAATGTCCTGATGGAACCAACAATTGTGATTTATTACCAGACATGACAAACTCTGCCAAAGTAATTGCTAATTTTTTTTATGATGAACCAGGAATTGTACATATTGGAGTTGGTACACCCAATATTGGTTATGGTCCATTGGATGTAAGAGGCACAGGCGAATGTTATTGCGATTCTGTTAAAGTTACCGATCCTTTAATTCCTTGCCCCAACGGCAACTATCCAAAAGAAAAAGTAGTACAAAGAATTTATAGAAAAGTAGGTTCTACCATAACTTATTATGATAGATCTGCAGGTTATATGGAATATCATCCAACACATGGGCATATTCATATTGAAAACTGGACGAACAATACTTTACGTATAAAAGGTCCAAATAAAAATCCGTTAACATGGCCAATTGTTGGAAAAGATTCGAAAGTAAGTTTTTGCTTGGTGAACAATTTTAATTGTAGTGCCAATCTTGGATATTGTACAGACAGTTTGGGCAATCAAATATCTCATACAAATACTGGAAACCCAGGTTTAGGAGTTGCGTCAGGCTGTGGAAGAGAGCAAGGTATCTTTCCAGGTTATATGGATATTTATTATCCAGGATATGATGGACAAGAAATAAGGTTTGATAGTAGTTTATGCAATGGAGAATATTATATTGTTTCTACCACCGATCCTGCAAATGCAATGTTAGAATTAAATGAAAACAACAACACATCAGTAGTACCTATAAAAATTACAGCACAACAAAATGGCAATTGTTGTACTGCTGGTTTTAAAGCAGATACCTTAAGTGGTATTGCACCTTTTGAAGTTAACTTTATAGATACCACAAAACCTTCGAGTGTAAAATGGCTTTGGGAATTTGGAGATGGAAAAACAGATACAACACAATTCCCAACACACGTTTATACTCATGCTGGCAACTTTACTGTGAGCTTAACAACTGTTGCAAAAGAAACTGGATGTACAAACACAGCAACAAAAAACAAATACATAAAAATAAGAAACAATACCACTTCTGTAACAAGTAATCAGTTTCAAGTTTATCCAAATCCATTTACAAAAGTGGTGAACATATTTTATACAAACACACTTGCGTCTACCAATACAATTTCAATTTTGGACATTGCTGGCAGAACAGTTTATACCAAAGACTTAGGAAAGGAAGAACCTGGTTTACACGAAATTAGCTTAACGCCAATTATTCCAAACGGAGTGTATTTAATAAAACTTAACATAGGCAATGTAACACAATACAGCAAAGTAATTAAGCAATAAATGAAAGTAAAAACTTTTATACTTTTTTTAATTGTAGCCATTTATACTGGAATTGCTTGGGTAGAAAAAACAAGAACAGTAACAC
>JAGPCI010000099.1 GCA_018058165.1 Bacteroidia bacterium | reverse complement strand
GTTAGGAGTAGTGCTATATACTACACCACTTGCAAATACAGCTGAGCCTCCATCAGAAGTAATGTTACCTCCTACTGTTGCGCTATAAGCTTGTACATTACTAGCAGTTGTTCTAAGTACAGTAGGCACTACAGCTGATGCATTAGTAGTGAATGAGCTATCTGCACCATAACTTGTACCTACTCCATTTACTGCATAAGCACGGTAGTAGTATGTTGTTGCAGTAAATAAATTGCCCACATTTACTGTAAATGCACCACCTGTTACTAATGGATTAGTTGCTGAATCAATTACGCCAAAACCACCACGTACTGGGGCTGGTGAAGTAGAAATTACCACACCACTTGCTGTAACCGTATTACCACCATTATTACTTATATTACCAGCTAAAGTAACCGATGATGTGGTAACATTAGTATGTGTACCAGTTGCAACTGTTGGGGCTGCTGGGGCAAATACTTCAATATCATCTAATGCCCAACCGTCATCAACTATACCATCTGCTGCAAAACGGAAACGCACTTTAACATTACTTTGTCCGTTGGCTCCAACTAACGAAACCGTAGAAACAATCCATCCATTTGTATTTGATGAATAGTTGGTGCTATTTCCTGAGAAAAGATTTGCGCCTAAAGCACCCCATCCATTTGCATTATTATACCATGCGGTAGCCAATGGGGTATTATAATTTGTACCTGTTCCTAAAACACTATTAACCCTAGTCCAAGTACCATTGTTAATAGATATTTCTACAACACCACCATCATAAGTTGCTTCTGTTCTAAATTTATGTTTGAAACGTAAAATCGGAGCTGCTGTTAATAAACTAAAGTCCATTTGTGGTGATACCACTGCACAGTCTTCGGTTCCAATATAACTACCCGATAATTTAGTAACCCAAGCTTTTGTGCCTGAATAAGCTCCACTGATAAATGTTTTTACTGGTGTACCTAATTCCCAAGCATCTGTACCTGTTCCGATAGTAGTTGAACTCCAACCTGTATTACCTACAGAATCAAAGTTTTGCATATAAGGTAAGTTACTAATAACGGGAGAAGTGATAAAACTATCTTCTACACTATAAGCTGTACCAACCGAATTGGTAGCATAAGCACGGTAATAATATTTAGTTGAATGTGTTAAACCGCCCAATGGACTGGCAAATGTACCCAAAGTTACCACTGGGTTATTAGCAGAATCTATTACCCCAAAACCAAATAATGCTGGGTTAGGCATAGTACTATATACTACACCACTTGCAAATACTGGGTCGCCACCATTTGAGGTAATATTACCTCCAACAGTTGCACTATATGCCAGTAAATTTGTTGGCGTTGTTTTAACAACTGTTGGTATTACGCTTGCCGAGTTTGTAGTAAAAGTACTATCAGCACCATAGGTAGTTCCAATTGCATTTGTTGCATAAGCACGGTAATAATAAGTTGTACCTAAATTTAAACCAGCAACATTTACAGAGAAAGCTCCCATGCCAACGTTTGGATTTGAAGATGAATCAATAACACCGAATCCACCGCGTACTGGCGAAGGCGAAGTACTAACAACAACTCCACTAACTGATACTGCTGCACCACCATCTGCTGTAATATTTCCAGAAAGGGTAGCTCCGTTAGTAGTAATATTTGCTTTTGTACCAGTATTTACTAGTGGCGCTTGTGCTACTTCTACTTTTATATCATCTATCGATAAATACCACGGAATACCACCATCACGAACTTTAAAAGCAAACCTATATACTCCCGAGGTAGTAGGAGTAAACGAACCAGTTAGTTTTTGATAAACTGTGTTTGATGGTCGAATTAATGTAGTACCTGGTAATAAACTTGCAGATGCTGCATTTGGTGCGGTTGCTACATATAATGCAACTGAATCCCAGCTTGAGGCAATACCATCAGTTACAAACCAAGTAGAGAACGAATAAGTAACACCCTGAGTAAGTTTAAGGCCTTTGGTAAAGAAAAAATCATTACAACCGTATCTAAAACTTCCAAACTTAGTTCCAGTGCGTGCAGCTCTATTATAAGTACCTTGAGCAGCTGTATAAGTATAAGTTACGTTACCAATATTAGTTGCAACCATACATGCAGGTAATTGGTTATTTGCAGTTATGCTTTCAAAACCTTCTTCGTATGCTGCGGTAGGAGTAACCTCAAATATATCTGCCTTTACTAAATATGCATTGGTGTAAGCAGGACTTCCTGCACTACAAATAATTTCGCATCTAAAATAAATTGAGTCGTTTGATATGATTGGAGAGTATGCAGGTGATTGCGCACCAATAACATTACTCCATACAGTGCTATCCATAGACGATTGCCATTGGTAGGTAACACCTGTACCAACTGTGGCACCTGCAAGTGAGAGATTTGTAATAGAACCTCCACATACTAAAGCATTACCTGTTACTGAACCAGCCGCAACAGGGTTTGTGCAAGGTGCAGTTTGATAAGTAACTTCTAAGTACGGAGTAAGGTTAACTGTTCCATTCCAACCGTATTGGTACATGAACCCTGCATTTCCTGACAAATATGTCATACCAACACCAAACCAACCTCTTGCAACACTACTTAAAACAGCAGTATCTGTTAAAGTTGTATCAAGCATCGCTGTACGCCATTGATTAAGAGGCGTACCCCCAAATACATAATTATTATTATAGATAGGACCTGCGTTAATTTGCGCAACTATATCAGTATTTAATGCACTTACAGGATCAACATTATTTAATCCAGTAACTTTAGCAATTTTATCTAAACCTGTTGATGTATAATGATAACCCCAAAAACGGGCACTATCAACATCTGTAATACCAGTAGAAGCCAAACCGGCAATATTAAATTTTGCCCAAGCAAAAGTATTTAAACCAGCTAATCTTAAAAACCCATTTGTTTTAGCCGCCACAGCAGAAGTCGTATATCCAGTAGCCATTGCAACGGCAAAAGGACCATAATTAGCAGATGGATCTAATTTTACTGGAAACACACGAGCAGCGTTTTTTATCCAGTTTACGTCAAATGCACTAGTTATGCTTAAATTGTTTCCAGATAAATTGTGCGAGAAAGTACCCGATAACATTAGGTCTAGATCGTTTGTATATTGCTTAGTTGCACTTTGTGTTTCTATAGCAGTTGGTGTAGGAAAATTAACAAGGGTTTTGTTGTTACGAGTAACTTCAATACCACTATTGGTTGACTCAACTTTTACACCACTTGGCAATGTAACCTCCTCTATGATTGCAATTTTACTTGCACCAGCAGGAATAACACTTAAAAAAGAATTTGAATTTATTACTAAATCCATCTTTTTACCATCGTTATTTTGGGTGTAAACTAAATCTACACCTGGATAAACATTTGCATATACCATTTGGTTACCCAATGGTTTGCCAATAATTTTTTCGCTTATTGGCAAATATGAAATTATGTTGTTTTGCTCATTAACAAAAACAACTTTGCTAATTCTTTCTTCAAAAACGTTACCAGCATATTCTACCAAAACTGTTTCGGTAAATGGATTGCTAGGGTAGTACGTTTTAAAGTTGTTTGTGGTGTTTGCAAATTTTTTGCTTGCAAATCTACTAGATGTGTTTGTTACAATTTGGTTATTAATTTCTAACCAATTGTTACCACTCTTATAGTGAATAGAACCTGTAGAAACAAATGCTGTAAAGTTACCTTGAGGGTTTCTAAAGTGTTTCATGTTTTGTGAGCGCATATTCACCGCTTCAGCATCTGATGAGTACTTAGAAGCCCAAGGATTACCCCCTGGCAGATTGTTGTTTGATGTTACAGCGGCAGAGATGCCTGATGTAACGAAAGTTGTTGCCATAAAAAGTAATAGCAAGAACTTCATTTGTGTAAATTTTCTTAACATATATTTAATTTAATTGGTGTTCAAAAAAAAATGATTTGAAGTGCAATAAAGCCCAAAAAGACACATAAAATTAATTGATTAGTTTTATATGGTAAACTTAGCTAAAGTCATTGCACTAAAGTTAATCTTCGAAGGAGATTAACTAATTATAACTCCTATTCATTCCAAAGTGTAGTGTTACATTGGGGCTTTATGCCACGCAATAAAGCAGGCTTAACCACTAAACATAAAAGCCATATTAAAACAGCATGTTTTATGTAATGCAACATATTTGAAGATTGATTATTTATTGGCATAAAATATTCGTTTCAGCTAAACGAATATGCAACAATTTTTCTAGAAAAGCAAATATTTATCAGTAAAAAATTCTACCTTGGCATTAAATCCTATAAAAAACTAGATTAATTCCTACTTAAATTAAGCTTAATTTCCTGATCAACGCTTAGGCAGTAAGTGCCGCCTATTAATAATGGTAAATTTACATTTAAATGACCAATTGGAAAATTAAAAACAACTGGGTAATTATATTCTCTGACAGTATTTGCAATTATTTCCTCGGCATTAAATCCAAACGGAACAGTGTTGTCTCTCATATCGCTTAAGCCACCAACTATTAAGCCTGCCAAATTATTTAACTTACCTGCACGTTTAAGGGCTTGCATCATTCTATCTATGTGGTATAAATACTCATCCAGGTCTTCAATAAAAAGTATTTTACCATTAGTATCTAAATCACTTTTTGAGCCCAACAAACTAAAAAGCACAGACAAATTTCCTCCAACAACTTCGGCAGTTGCAATACCAAATCTATTTAAACTATTTTGAGGAATTTGATACCCAACATCGTTTTCATCAAATAATACATTTCTTAATGCATCAATACTACTGTAATTAGCATTGTGTAATTGCATATTAATAGGCATTGTAGCATGCAGTGTATTTATACTGCCATTAACGTTAACATGGCTATGAATAACAGTAATATCGCTATAGCCTATCAACCATTTGGGTTTATTTATTAATCCAGAAAAATCAACATCATCAATTATTCTAACAGTACCATAGCCACCACGAGCAAAAATGATGGCCTTTATCTCATCCTCTTTTAAATAAGTATTTAATACATTTGCCCTGATTGCGTCATTTCCTGCAAATTGATTATCTACAGCAAACAAATCAGGGTGTAAAATCACCTCAAGTCCCCAACTTTCAAATATTTTTATAGCGGGGGCCAATTCATCCATACTAATTTTACGAGCCGAAGCCGCAATGGCTATTTTATCGCCTTTGACTAGTTTTGGTGGTGTATATCTCATTACAATTTAGGTGTACTTTTCATCGTATTTAATCTTCATGTCGGCCACCATTTGTTTTACTTCTTGCTCTTTATTTTTATCACAAATCATCAGTACATCTTCGGTATCAACCACTATAATATCTTTTACACTATTTAGCACTACAACTTTACCTTTGCCAGCATTAGAGCTAATCATACAATTACTGGTATTATATACATGAATATTTTTGCCATGTATGGCATTATTAAATTCGTCTTTTTGTTTAAAATTTTCGTAAAGCGAAGTCCAAGTACCTAAATCACTCCAACCAAAATCACTAGGAATAACATATACATTATCTGCCTTTTCTAAAATACCATAATCAATAGAAATTGAACGACATTGTTCGTACACACTTTGTATAGCGGCTTGTTCGTTTGTGGTACCAAAACTTTTTGATGCATTATCAAACAGTTCATAATGTTCAGGCATTAATTCTTTAAATGCTTTTCTGATAGAAGAACTGCTCCAAATAAAGATACCAGCATTCCACAAAAAATCACCACTATCAATAAAGGTTTGGGCAAGTTCTAATGACGGTTTTTCGGTAAAGGTTTTTACCCTAAACAATCCGTCTTGCTCGCGCTCGTCAATATATTGAATATAACCATAACCAGTATCAGGACGGCTAGGACGAATACCAAGTGTAACCAATGCTTGATTATTTTTGGCATAGTTTAAACCAAAAACAAGCTTATCTATAAAGTTTGCTTCATCTAAAATTAAATGGTCGCTAGGGGCAACCACGCATAATGCATGGGTATTAAGTTGATGAATTTTAGCCCCAGCATAAGCAATACAAGCAGCAGTATTTTTAGCCGAAGGTTCACCCAAAACACAATTTGGATTAATACCAGGTATTTGCTCCATAACCATAGGCAAATAACTTTGGTTGGTTACAATGTAAATATTTTCCTTTTCAAAATGTTTAAGAAACCGATTGTATGTACTCTGCAAAAGCGTACTTCCCACTCCTAATATATCCAAAAACTGTTTAGGTCTTTGTGTTCTGCTATAAGGCCAAAATCTACTTCCAATTCCACCTGCCATAATAATGGCGTAGTGATTTTTGTTTTTCTCCATGCTGTTGATAAAAATCATTTATTATATTAATATAGCACAAATGCGTATTTCTTCACAAAATGCGTATATTAGCATTTGCAAATAAAGTTTTTAATAACCAAATTTTCAAAAAAGGATTTATGGTGCTAACTTAGCACCGCTTTTTTAAGTAAAGCAATTACCTTATTAATATATATCGCAGTATGAAAGTTGCCAATACAAGTGCAAAAGATAGCCTAAAGGAGTTTTTTGGCTTTGAAAGTTTCAAAGATGAACAAGAAAAAATTATAAACAGTGTAATGAATGGTGATGACACTTTTGTAATTATGCCTACGGGTGGTGGTAAAAGTTTGTGTTATCAACTACCTGCGCTAATGTTACCTGGAGTTACCATCATTATTTCGCCCCTCATTGCATTAATGAAAAACCAGGTTGACCAGTTGCGTTCGTTTGGTACAGAGAGCATTGCACATTTTTTAAACTCTTCATTAAGCAAAGGAGATATTACTAGGGTAAAAAAAGACGTGAGCGATGGCGCTACCAAATTACTTTACATTGCTCCTGAAACATTAAAAAAAGACGAAACTATTGATTTCCTAAAATCCATAAATATATCATTTGTTGCGGTTGATGAGGCCCATTGTATTAGCGAGTGGGGCCATGATTTTAGACCCGAATACCGCAGAATCAAACAAATGATTAAGGAAATTAAGGACGTGCCCATGATGGCATTAACTGCTACTGCAACACCAAAAGTTCAACAAGATATTCAAAAAAACTTACACATGGGTGATGCTTTGGTTTACAAATCATCATTTAATCGTACCAATTTATACTACGAAGTTAGGCCCAAAGGCAAAAAGAACGATGTTTTAAAAGATATGGTTCAATACATACAAGCCCGTAAAAACAAAACTGGTATAATTTATTGCTTAAGCCGCAAAAAAGTGGAGGAAATTGCAGGCGTATTAAAAGCAAATGGAATAAAAGCCCTTCCCTACCATGCAGGATTAGATGCAAAAACACGTGCCAGCCATCAAGATGCATTTTTGATGGAAGACTGTGATGTAATAGTTGCAACCATTGCATTTGGTATGGGTATTGATAAGCCAGACGTTAGGTTTGTAATACATTATGATGTGCCTAAAAGTATTGAAGGTTATTACCAAGAAACAGGCAGAGCAGGACGCGATGGCATAGATAGTGATTGCTTGCTTTATTATAACCCAGCAGATATTGATAAGCTTGAAAAGTTTATGAAAGATAAGCCTGTAGCTGAAAGAGAAATTGGTGAATTACTTATTTTTGAAACACAGGCATTTGCAGAATCATCGGCATGTAGAAGAAAGTTTTTATTGCATTATTTTGGTGAAGTTTATGACGAAAAAGGTTGCAACAACATGTGCGATAATTGCCGTCATCCTAAAACCAAGGTAGATGCTAAAGAAGAATCTGTTTTGGTGTTAAATACCATTAAAGATATTAAGGGTAAGTACGTATTAAGCCACGTTGTAGATATTATTATTGGTAAAAAAACACACGAAGTAACTTTAAGTGGCCACGAAAAACTTCCTTATTTCGGGCAAGGAAAATCTGAGGATGAAAACTTCTGGAAATCACTTATACGTGTATTGTTGCTTAATGGCTATATCACCAAAAACATAGAAAACTATGGATTATTGAGTGTTAACGAAAAGGGTGAAGCCTATTTGAAAAAACCTACCAAAATTGAAGTTGCTTTAGATCAAAAATTTGATAAGGTTACTGATGAAGATGAAAAAGATGTAGAAGTAGAAAACGTTTATGACGAAGTTTTATTTGCTATGCTAAAAGACCTAACCAAAAAGGTGGGCAAACAAAACAACTTACCTCCGTATGTTATTTTCCAAGAACCTTCATTAGAAGAAATGGCTAGCAAATATCCAACTAGTTTGGATGAGTTGTCTAGAATATC
>JAGPCI010000098.1 GCA_018058165.1 Bacteroidia bacterium | reverse complement strand
TAAAATCCACATTGCTGTTATTACTGGCCGGGTTTTGCCCTTTGGTAATGCTCACAATATCCTGAGGGGTATAAACACTATCAAGTAAAGCACTTTCGTATGCTCCGGCATCACGGGCCCCTGTTCCTTGTGGGCGAATAGAACCTGCAACATCAACCCCTAAAGTAGACGAAGGACTGGCTGTGTTAATGGCCGATGAGCCACATGTTAATTGCAAACCATCATCAGTGGTTGCCCATTTGTTGTCGATTCCGTCCAGGTCAACGGTATTCGCAAAGTTGGGATCGTTGGTTTTATTTCCCCCGGCATTGGTAAGTCCTGTTGGAATGCTGCTTTGCCAAACGCTCCTAAAACAGCTTCCGCTGCCATTGTTGTTATATAGTTGAGCTTGGCTGGTGTTTGCCGTTGCTATATTACCCCAAACCACACTATTGTTTACAGCAATAGATGTGGTGCTAGTTGAATTGGCATTATTAAAACCACCACCACTTCCAGCTGTTGCGCTGTTATTGCTAACCGTACAAAAATTGTAGGTTGATGATGCTGTACCTCCACCTATGGCCGTGTTATAAACACCACCACCATTTGCTGCTGAGTTTGCTGCAATAACTAAGTTGGTAAAAACAGGGTTACAGGTTTCGCCCGATGTACTGGCAGTGGTATACATGCCACCCCCGCTTGTGGTTGCCGTATTAGTTACCACAGCACATTGATTGAGTGTGGGTGAACAATCTGCTATATACAAGCCACCACCAAACAAGGCATTGTTGTTTGATACAATTAGTTTATTTAAAGCCGGCCTGCAATTGTTGTTAATTGCACGTGCAAAGATCCCCCCACCGGAGTTTCTAAAACTACCTGTGATATTAGCATTTCCCGATGTTATGGTAACCCCTTCAAGCAATGTTGTGTTTAATGTGTTATCACCAAAATAAACCACATGGTAGCTATTGTCAGACGCGTTGTTAAGCGTGCCTAAATCACCGCTTAAAATTGTTATATTTTGTTTGGGATCGCGTTGGGTTAAGGCGGTTTCAAAACCACCAAAACCACCATATACTTTAACTCCGCTTTTTACAAAAAAAGTTTTATCGCGGTTGTCGGTTGGGGTAGCATTTTGGTTTTGGTCACGCTCGGGGTAGTGAATTCCCATCATAACCCAAATTTGGTCGCCAGCAGTGGCATTATTTAGCGCAGCTGCCAATGTGCAGGCGTTGGCCCATGTTGCTCCCGTAGCAGCTCCCGAGGCAATGGGTTTTACATAAAAAATCACATTGTTTGATTGGTTTTCTTCATAAGCACCCATATCGGTGGCTAAACCTTTTGGTCTTGCAAGCCCGGTTATGTCGGTTGCGGGAGCTCCGCTATTTGTTCCGGCATTTAGGCTTTCAGCGTTTGATGCCTGGCTCAAATCATCATCTGTTGTTCCGGCAATGTTATCCGCTCCGTCAGCATCGGTAAAAGGATCGTCAACACTATTGAACACGTTTCCTGTGCAGGTGATGTTAAAAAAGCTAAAACAGCTTCCTACATCAAAGTAATTATAACTAAGTATGGCATTTGCCTGTATAAAGCCAACATTGCTAAATGGCTCAGGGTTGCCCATCACCAGATTATTATTAAACAAGCAATTTTTAACCGCTATAGTTGATCCGCTGATGGTGCTATATGCAAAAATACCTGCTGCGCCTCCGGCAGTGTTGTTGTAAAAAGTGCAGTTGGTAAAGGCAAAGTTTGCAGCCGCAATGGTGTTTTGAATATACACCGCTCCTCCCACATTTGATACATTGTTTGAGTTAAAAATACAGTTGGTAAAAGTGGGGGCAGCATTAGAAATAAAAGCCCCTGCACCCTGGTAGCCCATGTTGTTGTATATTACACAATTGCTAATGATTGGGGAGCCAGCAATTAACATTCCCCCACCAGGTGAGTTAGTATATGCAGCCGTAATCCATAAGCCATCAATAATACACGCTGCGCCAACCGAGGCGTTAACCGACACTACATTGCGAATATTATCCGTGTTTGATGCTGTGCCTATTTCTCCTGAAAGAATGGTTTTGTTTAAAAACATGTTACGTTGAGTTAGCAATGTTTCGGTACCTGCAAAACCGCCATATACCCTAACGTTGTTAGCTACCACAAACGAAGAATTGATACTTGGCCCTGGAATATGTGTTCCGGCCATCACCCATATTTCATCATTGTTGGTGGCAATAAACAACGCATTGCTTAAAGACGTTGCATTAGCCCAACTTAATCCGTTTCCGGTGGCTGTAGGTTTGGCATAATAAACAGCGCCATTGGTTCTTATCACACAAAATGTGGCGAGTATAAGCACTAGCAATTTTGGCTTAAAACTCCGCCATCCTGGCACTATTCCTACTAATCTAATTTGTTGGTTTATCATGGATTCTTGCAGATAATAATCAAACATACTATTGACTGAAAGAGTCGCCAAGAAAACAACCGGACAAAATCCGGACAAAATTAACCAACTGAAAACAAATGATTTGTATGTACAGAAATCAGCTCATTGCAGCAATTATCAATCGTTTTGCAATAGATTAAGGTATAGAGCCGCACACCTCCACAAATCCAGGTTTGTTCTAATCTTAACGATGTTTGCTTTTAATTCTACTTCGCACCACTTATAAATCTGGTTACTTGATTCTCTATGGGTTTTACCGTTCTCAAATAAGCATAAATAGCTTCCAGATCTTTAGTCTTCATACCGGCATACATACTCCAGGGCATTACGGTGTTAAACCCTCCCGGTTCAATTTTTTGTGCAACAAAATCCTTACCTGCATATTTTTTAAATGCATGCACAAACTCCTCCTTACCCCAGGTTCCAATACCTGTATGGTGAGGAGTTATATTTGCCGAAACTACAGTTCCACCTGTTGGCAAAGGAAAGGCAAATCCTCCTGCCAATTCCATTCCTTCGATTGGTTCTCCCTTGTTTTGTTTTGTATGACAATCACCACACGCAGCAGCATTGAACAAGTACTGCCCGTAAGCCACAATATTTGTGGTATCTGGTTTCTGGTTGTACTGCGCTTTTTGGGGAATGGTATTTAGAATAATGTTCATTGGAAAATCCGGAACAGCGGCCGGCACATCATTTTTTATATTGGGTAATGTGCGGATGTAAGCAATAATATCAAACAAATCTTCTTTGTCCATGCGCCCATATGCCGGGTGGGGCATTACCGGGAAAAGTGGCTGATTATCTTTATTTACTCCAGATGAAATGGCACGCAACAACTCACCATCGCTCCATGATGATAGTGCTCCTGATGTGATATTTTTTGCATAAAACTTACCGGGAAAGCCCATCTTTTGATCGAAAACCTCACCACCTTTTCCAAAGGTACCCGCCACAACCGGACCTGAAAACAAGCTCCAGTCGCGAGTGGAATGGCAATCAATACAAACAGTTACGTGGTTTGCCAAATACTGCCCACGGCTGACCCGTTCGGGCAGCATCACAATTTCAATGGCCTCAGGTTCGCCCACGTTGGGTAAATAACCAACAACATAAACCGCAATAGAAACAATTGTTAATAGCAGTATTAATAAGACCGTTATTATAATAACGGTAACCTTTGAAATGGGTTTGGGATTTGTTAACGCACTTTCCATGATTGGCAAATTTGTAGCAAGATGCGTTGGGTACCTTTGTATCGCAAGTTTTATCCCGGACAAAAAACGGACAAAATTATGGTTTGATTTTTAAGCCATTAGGCCTTGTAACTTAAATACTGTTGGCAAATTGGGCGAGCTCAGCATCATCAATATTGTTTAGCTTCTTACGTAAACGCTGCTTACTTTTTCGAACCGAGTCGTTAGAAATACCTAAAATTCGTGCAATTGTTTCCTGCTCATGTTTTAAACGCAACAAAGCAAGCAAGCGTTTTTCGGCAGTAGTAATTTGTGGGTAGTTTTCCTTTACACGCCTAAAAAAACCAGGGTGAACCTTTTCGTATAATAACTTAAACTTTTCCCAATCATCAGGTGTTAATATTTGGGTATTGTGAAGCGAATCTATATCCTCTGTTCGTTCTGCAGCTCCGCTGTTGTTTGTCGTGGTATCTTTTGACAACTCATGCTGGTAGTTGGCTATTAGCTGATTTTTTTCCTGCAAGTGTTGGGTAAATAGCTGTAACTCAATTTTTGCAGAAGCTAAAGCAATATCGGCATTGTTACGTTCCAACTCTAAAACATGTTGCTTTTCTTCAAACAAGGCTTTATCAACCCTGCGCTTTACCGTTTCGCGCTTGAGCATAGCCAGTACAAAAAGCAAAGCCATAAAAGCCATAGCTATAATGATATATTTTATGATCCGGTCTTTGCGTGCTTCGGTTATCATAAGGCCAATTTCATATTGGCGTAAATCAACCTCGTTGCGTATTTGTGCATCCTTCATCTGTTTCACCACTTCATAATCTGCTAACGAGTCATTAACCAATTGCAACTGTTTGTAATAATTTAATGCATGGGCATCAAGGTTTGTTTGCTCGGCAATTAGTAAACTAATTTCCAGCACATATTTTTTTACCACAAGTGTGTTGTGATTTTGCAAAACAGAGTTGGCCTTTTCGAGATTTCGTTTGAGTGATGCAACGTCATTTTTAACTGTAGGGACTTTACAAATAAAATAAAGATAGTTAATTGTGCTTTCCCAATCCTTCAGTCTATAATTAATGTTGGCTCCATCTTGTAGCATGGGCAATGCTTTTTCGTACAAGCCTTGCTTAAAGTATATTATTCCCATATTACCAATGCTAAGGGCAATCCAATCCGGGTAATTTTTATCTGCAGCCAGCTGATACGTTTGTTTAAAAAACTGCAGCGCTTCTCCGTATTGCTTTCGCTGTTGCATAATTACACCCAGGTTATTATAGGCATTAAGCCTGAACCAAAAATTTTCTGGCGGAAATTTCAAAACCTGGTTAAAAAACAGAACGGCTTTATCAAGCTCACCTATTTTGTGATAACTGCTTGCCAAAAAAAAGTAAAACTCACCTGCAAAGCTTATTTTTTCATCCCCAAGGACTTTTAACAACCGATCGGCAGCTAAAAAATATTCAAATGCTTCGGGATAATGTTTAAAGCTGTAGTAATAGCGCCCAACACTAAACATGTTATAGGCTTCTTGTGTTTTCAGATCATTGTCTTTGGAGACGGCAATAGCCTTTAAATGCAAAGAAGTTGATTGATCGTTAAACTTGTGGTTACGCGCGTAATAATCGGCCAAAAGTGATAGTGCTGATGCCTCTACCTCTTTATCACCTTTCTGTATTGCAAGACTTTCAATGTTTGTAAGCTCTTTTACCACAAAAACTGAGTCGGTATTATAGCGGTAAGTGGCATTGTAATGTTTTGATAATGCCATAAATCGTGTGCCGTCTGCTAAATTAAAAACGCTGTCGAGTGTTTGAGCGCTTACGATACCGCTTATTAGCATTAATAAAATAGAAGTTACAAATTTTTTCAATTAGAGCATTTCATTAAAAACATCGCAAATAAGAATATTTAACAAATAAAAACAATTAATCACATAACTAAGTCCAACATCAAATCATTAAATCTTGAGAGCTGTTCGGTCGGACATTTCTGAATACAAAGTTGAAAGAAGATTAGGAATTAAGAGAGCAAGCTCTTTTCAGATCAGCAGCATCAAAAGACTCTTCCTTTTGGTTAAATGCGTTAGCATGGTTGTCTATGTCAAGTCTGATCTTCCTTAAGTACCGGTTTAGAGTGTCAGCCTCTAAACCTTTGCCTCTATGCTCCTGGCGTGCTTTGTCCCATATCTTGGGATCAACTAAACGGTTTACATATAATAACGCTTTCGTCTGATCGACCCTGATCTTTAAATAGATGTGTTGTTCTCCTTTATCATTACTCCGCCTCGGGTCGAGGTAGTAGGATGATTTTACTTTGTGGTACTTTCCCATAATAGTTTGTTTACGGGAGATCGAAGCGATAGTTTAAAGAAGATGCTGTGATGCAGCGGCTGATGTGAAAACAGGCTGGCAAACTTTATTATCTGGGTCTGCCGGTCTGCCTGCCGGTCTCAAATACTACTGGATTTTACTAAACCGACCAGTAATACGCAATGGTATCAACAAAGTAAAAATGCCATCAGAAGCTTAATCTGATGGCATTTTACTGGATTTTACCAGTTGTTTTTGTAGTCCGTAGGGGAATCGAACCCCTCATTCTTCCGTGAAAGGGAAGTGTCTTAACCGATTGACCAACGGACCATTTTGTTGTTTTCGGGAGTGCAAATGTAGATATTAATTTTAATATGCAAAATAATTTGTAAAAAATTTTTCAAACGATACCTTTGTCCCAGTTTAACAGTAACACTATTAATTAATTTCATATCATGAAAATTGGAATCAATGGATTTGGCCGTATCGGTCGTTTGGTTTTCAGGGCTGCCATTAACAACCCTAAAGTAGAAATTGTAGGTATCAACGATTTAATTGACGTTGATTATATGGCCTACATGTTAAAATACGATTCAACCCACGGCCGTTTTAATGGCGATGTTGCTGTTGAAGGTGGTATGTTGGTTGTAAACGGTAAAAAAATTCGTGTTACTGCCGAAAGAGATCCTGCTAACTTAAAATGGGATGAAATTGGTGCAGAGTACATTGTAGAGTCTACTGGTTTATTTTTAGAAAAAGATAAAGCTGCTTTACACATTAAGGCTGGTGCCAAACGTGTAATTATGAGCGCCCCTGCTAAAGATGATACCCCAACATTTGTTATGGGTGTTAATACTGATAAGTACACTGCAGATATGAGTGTGGTTTCTAATGCATCATGCACTACAAATTGTTTAGCTCCTATTGCTAAAGTATTAAACGATAACTATGGCATTTTAGAAGGTTTAATGACAACTGTACACGCTGTTACTGCAACTCAAAAAACGGTTGATAGTCCATCTGTAAAAGATTGGAGAGGTGGCCGTGGTGCTTACCAAAATATTATTCCTTCATCTACCGGTGCTGCTAAAGCGGTTGGTTTAGTTATTCCTGAGTTAAAAGGAAAATTAACGGGTATGAGTTTCCGTGTTCCTACAGCTAACGTTTCGGTGGTTGATTTAACTTGCCGTTTAGTTAAAGGTGCTTCTTACGAAGAGATTAAAGCCGCTATGAAAAAGGCTAGCGAAAACGAATTAAAAGGAATTTTAGGTTATACTGAAGATGAAGTTGTATCAACCGACTTTTTAGGTGATTCGCGTACCTCTATTTTTGATGCAAAAGCTGGTATTTCGTTAAACGATAACTTTGTAAAAGTAGTTAGCTGGTACGATAACGAGTGGGGTTATTCAAACAAATTGGTAGATTTAATTTGCCACATGGATACAATCAAATAATAATTAGTTTCTAAATAATTTAAAAACCGTCATACCCAAAGTAAGGCGGTTTTTTTATGTCTTTTAGTGTGGTGTTCGCACTATTAGTTCAAGTTTTAATACCTCTGCTATTTTTAATAAAGTATCAAGCGAAGGATTTCCTTTTCCGCCCTCTAAATTATTAATGCTTCGTAAATGTACGCCACTGCGTGTGGCCAAATCTTGTTGGGTGATGTTAAGTAAATCGCGTTTTTTGCGAATTACTATTGCTATTTCTTCGATATTCATATTAATATGCAATATAATACATGTTTTATAAATAAAAAATCAAAACAAATAATGTAATGTGCATTATAATACATTAAAATAAAATTTATGCAAATAAATATCACTTATTTACAGCAACTTACAGTTTAAGCAAGCTTTGTGTTTTTAAGCAAGCAAATTATTTGAATTGATGTTCAGTTATTTGCACTTATAAAATCATCATAAACACATCAATATGTCATCATTAAGATTTACCGCTTTAGCAAAAGTACAAAGCCGCCCAAGCATTAAAGTAAATTTACCTTCTACAAAAATTTCTGATTACTACAATTCGCACGTTTTTAATGATAGTGCAATGAAAAGTTTTTTAGATAAGGAAGCTTATGAGGCAGTGTGTAGTGCAATTAAACATGGTGAAAAAATTGACAGACGAGTAGCAAATCAAGTTGCTTCTGGCATGAAAAACTGGGCCATGTCAAACGGTGTAACACATTATACGCATTGGTTCCAGCCATTAACTGGTTCAACAGCCGAAAAACATGATGCCTTTTTTGAGCCAACAGAAGACGGCAGATGTATAGAAAAATTTGCAGGAAGTGCTTTAGTACAGCAAGAGCCCGATGCATCAAGCTTTCCTAATGGTGGTTTAAGAAATACGTTTGAGGCACGCGGATACACAGCATGGGATCCATCTTCTCCTGCATTTATTATGAAAAGTGAAAACTGT
>JAGPCI010000097.1 GCA_018058165.1 Bacteroidia bacterium | reverse complement strand
ATTAAAATATCAAAAATTTGTAATGATTTACGTTTATTAAGCAGCGGACCACGCACCGGATTTAATGAAATAAATTTACCAAAATTACAACCAGGTAGTAGCATTATGCCCGGCAAAGTAAACCCCGTAATGCCCGAAGTAGTAAACCAAACTGCCTATTATGTAATTGGTGCCGATGTTACCATTAGTATGGCTGCCGAAGCAGGCCAATTGCAGCTTAACGTAATGGAACCTGTTATTGCTTTTAGCTTATTTACATCATTTACCTACATGGGTAATGCAATTTTAGGTTTGGTTGATAAGTGTATTAATGGCATTACTGCAAACGAAGAAGCTTGCAAAAACATGGTGATGAATAGCATTGGAATTATTACTGCACTAAACCCAATTTTAGGTTACGAAGCTTGCAGTGTAATTGCTAAAGAAGCACTTGAAACTGGTAAAAGTGTGCATGATATTGCCGTAACCGAAAAACAATTGGTTACCCAACAAAAATGGGACGAAATATTTAACCTCGAAAACTTAATTAACCCTAAGTTTATTAATAAATAAAAACACAACGGCTGTTTATCATTTTTGTAACAACCCATAATTTTATGGGTATTGTTACATTTGCACCAATATCAAAAGCTGAAACTAATTTTTAGTTGGTTTGATACAAAACACATAAGCTTGTTATGGAAAAGAAAAAGAAAAAACTTATACATAAACTAAAAAATAGGTACCGCATAGTTTTAATAAACGATACTACTTTTGAAGAAAAGTTTTCGTTGAGCTTAACACCTATGAATGTATTTGTTGGCTTTAGTAGTTTTTTGGTGTTTTTTACCATAATTATTTCGTTGCTCATCATTTTTACACCGCTGCGCGAATATATACCGGGCTATGCCGACCCAACCTTAAAATACAACCTTGCTAAAACACTTTACAAAACCGACTCGCTAGAAAAAGCTTTGTTTGATAAAGATGCCTACTACAAAAACCTAATGAATATTGTTACCGACAATATTCCTAAAGATACTACGGTTTTAAAAACTAGGTAATTATTTTGTAGGTGTAATATGTATTAAGTTGCTTTTTTAAAAATTAGATATGCAACCTAAATTGTAATTTGCTTTACTTGAAAAGAGTGTTGCAATTCCATCTTAAATTTATAAACCAAGCATGAAAAACCTCTACTTTGTTATTATTACCCTATTCTTATTTAACTATAACACAAAGGCCCAAAAAATAATATTAGAAGATAATGTTATAAAAATTAACTCTTTAGTAAAATTAGCTAACGATAAAGCAATAATATCTTGTAAAATTTACAGTCCCTACGCTATAGTGCAACCCAATGCACTAAAAATGTACACGGTAAATAACCTTACCAATTTTTCGTTAACACAAACTTTTGATAATTTAGCTCCTGATATTGTTTCATGGAGTCACCATGCCATATTTTTAAATAAGCCAGATACCATTACTGTTATTACCAATTATTTAAACACAACAGATACAACTGTTGGCTTGGCAGTGTTATTTTTAAATTACAATTTACAGGTTATTAAAAAGCAATTTTACAAGTTTAATTTACCTTTTAAATACCCCGGTTTAAAAAACTCAGACATAGTTCCTTTTAATGTTAAAGCCAATGGCTCAAAAGGCTATTATGGCACAACTACCATTATTAACAGTAAAAATAATAGTTTATGGTCGATAGGTGCTCCTGTGGTTGAAGTACTTTTTGATTTGGATGAAAACTTAAACCTTAAGGTAATGAAAAATATTGTTTCAGACAGTGTAGAGTTGGGTGACGGTTTTTTATTTAGTGAATTTAATGCACTTGGTTTGATGAAAACCAAAAATGGTTACCGGTTGCAAGGCGAACATAGTTTAGCTTTTAACTTAGATTCAGTTTTTAATATAACCAATCATACTTATACTCAACCATGGGAATCGAATTGGATGTTAGATGGAGCAATAAGTTACCGCAATACAAAATGGGGTTACCAATCAGTAGCAATACAACTAACCGACTCTAGCAACATTAATAATTTTCCTGAAAGTGCACTAATTAATAGGCTAAACTTACTGCGGTTGCGCAACTATGATAATAATGCCAACATACTTGATGAACGTTTAATGCGGTTACCAAACCAAGCCGACTCAGCAGAGGTAACAATATGGGAGAACAGCACGGTTATATATGAAAACAACTTACAACTTAGTAACCTAAACCTAGAATCATTTAATACCAATAACAATGGCGAGGCTATTTATGGATATTATCCAATTATCAGATTGGGTGATTTAAGCTCGATAAGACGATATAGCTTAATACTTTTTGATAGCACATTTAACCTTAAAAATGCCAACAATTTTTATGAAGAAAGAACAACTTTAATAAACAGTATTTTGCTTGAAGACAATGGAAATATATGGGTAAGCGGTTACCACACAGGCACTATTCCAACAAAAAATTACTTGAGGCTAATTACCAAAGCAGCGTTTTATACGAGTTTATCATCTTTTAAAAATCAGGAAACTAAAATTACCATTTACCCAAACCCAGCAAGCAATTACATCAACACAACTACATTGCCATTAAACAGCATTTTAAATATTTACGATTTATCGGGCAGGGTTTTAAAATCTACTACATCAACCCAAAATAATAACCTAAGTATAGTTGATTTAGCAACGGGTATTTATTTACTAGAAGTAATAACAACAAACGGCAAAATAGCTAGAAGCAAATTTGTGGTTTCGAGGTAAACAAGTAAAAATCATCCCAAAAAGTTGTGTAAAATTATATTTTGTGTAGTTTTGCCTGTAATGTTTTATACCGAAAGCACATTCAATATAGTCCAATTTCGGTTCGGACCTCATTGAACTATTTTCATTTAGCATCGGTATTACCATTGTAAATACTATTTTTAACTAAAACTTGATTTAAAACAAATGGCAATATTTAATAACAACAAAAGCGCAAATACAGCTTTTAACCCTAATACACTAAACATTATTAATAGCGGCACCCAAATTAATGGTGATGTAAACTCTGATGGAGATATGCGTGTTGATGGTAATATTAAAGGTTTATTGTCATCAAAAGCGAGGTTGGTTTTAGGCCCAACTGCTTTAATAGAAGGTGATGTAAAAGCAGCTAATATCGAAATATCAGGCGAGGTACAAGGTAATATTTATGCCACCGAAGTTTTAACCATAAAAGCTACAGCAAAAATCTCGGGAGATATTATATCAAACAAGCTAATTATTGAGGCCGGTGCTGTGTTTAACGGAAACAGTAAAATGAACAAGCCAAAAGAGGCCTCGTTAAACAATAGCAACAATGGTGCAAAAACCCAACAAATCAACAAGCAGCCAGAAGCAATTGCTAATTAAGTACGCTAAGTACAGTGCAATTGCTTTTCAAATGGTGGGCGCATTTGTTGCCTTTTCGTTAGGTGGCAATTGGGTTGATAAACATTATAATCTTAATTTTCCTTACTTTACTTTATTGGGTGTATTAATTGCGCTAGTAAGTGTTTTTTATAGCATATTTAATTTAACAAAAGATAAGAGTGAATAATCCAATTACGCATACCAACACCATGTATTTTTTCCACATCAGCATTAAATGACATTAATCAGGTTTTACATTTATTTGGTTTTATTAACCCTACTACAAATTGGTGTAGTTTTGTTTATTCCTAACCTCACCCCAACCAAAGATACCATAGAGGCCATTTTGTTTTTTGCTATATTAACTGGTATAGTTTACCGCATAGCTAATTGGGGTACAGCACATAAAAGTCCACAGCATTTTTTAACTGCAACATATATTTCAATAGGATTACGTTTTGTGCTGAGTCTTTTTTACGTACTTTATTACAAACTTACCCGAACAGAATACGAACTAGGATTTATTTTTTCGTTTTTCTTTAGCTATGTTTTTTACACAATATTTGAAATTACAAGCCTAACAACTAAATTGCGGCCCGATTACACAGGAAAAAAATCGTAATATGAACCCAATAACCGCAAGATTTTCAATTAATAGAGCAACTTATTTAAGTGTGTTTTTTGCAGCTTTTTTGTTTGTGTTTAACACTGCATCTGCCCAAAACCATCAAGATTCGGCAACTACTGAAGAAACATCTGTAGAAGTTTTAAGTGAAATAGCTGCAGAAAATAACAGTTTACCAAATCATAAACTATTAACAGAAGAGGAAGAGTTTCAAACTAGCGAAGTTATAATGGAACATATTGCCGATGCACACGATTGGCATTTATGGGGACACACCTCTGTACATTTACCTATAATATTGTATACCAACAAAGGTTTTGAAATGTTCTCGTCTGGTAAATTCGACCACGGACATGCAACACATCAAGGTGCACATTACAATTACCGCATTGTAAAAAATCCAGGCGGACATAGAGAACACATTAAAGCAGTAGATGCATCGGGAAATATAGACGAAACTGCAACTGCATCTATTATCGATTTATCTATCACAAAAAATATTGCCTCATTATTATTATCAGTAACATTATTATTATTTATGTTTATTGGTATTGCCAATGGATACAAAAAAAGAGGTATTGGCGCACCAAAAGGTTTAGCATCGTGGTTAGAGCCCGTTATTATGTTTGTGCGTGATGATATTGCAAAACCAAACCTTGGCGAAAACTACCAAAAATTTATGCCTTATTTACTTACCGTATTTTTCTTTATTTGGATGAATAATGTAATGGGTTTAATACCATTTTTTCCGGGAGGGGCAAACGTTACAGGAAATATAGCAGTTACCATGGTATTGGCTGTGGTTACCTTTATAATTACTAACCTTAATGGTACAAAAACTTATTGGAGCCACGTATTTACTCCACATGTACCAAAATGGTTATACCCATTATTAATACCAGTTGAAATAATTGGATTATTTACCAAGCCATTTGCATTAATGATTCGTTTGTTCGCAAACATTACTGCAGGCCACATTTTAGTATTGAGTTTAATTTGTTTAATTTTTATATTTAAGTCGGTTTTAGTAGCTGGAGTATCAGTGCCATTTGTAGTTTTTATTAGTGTAATAGAATTACTAGTAGGATTTATACAAGCATTTATTTTCACTATTTTATCGGCTGTTTATATTAGCATGGCTTTAGAAAAACCACATGCTGAAGAAGAACATCATTAAACCATTTTTATTTAGAAACTTTTTTTTGTTAAACCACAATAAATAAACACAACAATGACAGGAAGTATCGCTGCAATCGGAGCTGGATTAGCTGCAATTGGTGCAGGCTTAGGTATCGGAAGAATCGGAGGATCAGCCATGGAAGGTATGGCCCGCCAACCTGAAGCCGCTAACAAAATTCAAACCGCTATGCTTATTGCTGCAGCCTTCGTAGAAGCTGTATCATTATTTGCAGTAGTAGTTGCTTTGTTAGGCAACGGTTAATTAATCACAGCAAAGCCCGATTGTAGGAAGAAACTAATCGGGCTTTCTTTTCCGTTTTAAAAACAACACAAAACAAAAAAAATTATCAATTTATGGAATTAGTTACTCCAAGTATCGGTTTAGTAGTTTGGTCTACCCTATCGTTTCTTATATTAATGTTTTTGTTAACCAAGTTTGCTTGGAAACCAATTACTGCATCATTAAAAGAACGTGAAGACAGCATTGAAAATGCACTTAAGCAAGCAGAAGCTGCTAGAGAGCAAATGCAACTTTTAAAGAACGACAACGAGCGTTTATTAAACGAAGCACGCGCTGAAAGAGATCGTTTATTAAAAGAAGCAAGTGAAATTAAAGACCAAATTTTAGCTAAAGCAAAAAATGATGCTAAGGTTGAAGGTGATAAAATGATTGCAGCTGCTAAAGATGCAATTAACTTAGAAAAAACAAATGCAATGCACGAGTTAAAATCTCAAGTTGCACAATTATCTGTTGATATGGCCGAAAAAGTATTACGCCACCAATTAGCAGATCGCGCGCAACAAGAAGCATTTGTAAACGAAAACTTAAAATCAATTAGCTTAAACTAACATGTCAGAATACAGGGTAGCCAGCAGATATGCCAAATCTATTTTAGAACTAGCTATTGAGCAAAAGAGCCTTGAAGCTGTGTTAAGCGACATGAAAGCTTTTGCTAATGTGGTTGCTAACAGTAAAGAACTAGTGTTATTATTAACCAGTCCTATTATTAATGGCGATAAAAAACTTTCGGTTATTAAAAGTGTATTCGAAAAACAATTTACACCTATAACAATCAAGTTTTTTGAAATTATTATTCGCAAAAAGCGTGAAAAATACTTAGCTGCAATTGCTGATGGATTTATTGAGCAATACATGGTTTTAAATAACATGGCAAATGCTACGGTAAAATCGGCAGTACAGCTTAGTGATGATGTGCTAAACGAAATTAAAGGACACATTGAAAGCCAAACAGGCAAAAAAATAAACCTAAAGGCAACCGTTTCGCCAGATTTAATTGGTGGTGTGGTAGTGCAAGTAGGCGATAAGTTATTTGATGCAAGTATATCAGGTAAACTTAGCAAACTAAAACAAGAATTATTAAACAGTTACATTTCTAAATAAACAATTTATGGTAGAGATCAGACCTGATGAAGTTTCTGCAATCATTAGAGAGCAACTTAGCAGCTTTAAATCAGAAGCTGAACTAGAGGAAGTAGGTACCGTGCTACAAGTGGGCGATGGTATTGCACGTATTTACGGCTTAACTAAAGTTCAAAGTGGTGAATTAATAGAATTTGCCAACGGTGTTCAAGCAATAGTACTAAACCTCGAAGAAGATAACGTGGGTGCGGTATTACTTGGTTCTTCAGACTCGATAGTTGAAGGCGACACAGTAAAACGTACAGGCCGCATTGCATCTATTAAAGTAGGTGAAGGTATGCTTGGCCGTGTTGTTAATACATTGGGTTTTCCTATTGATGGTAAAGGCCCTATTACTGGTGAGTTATATGAAATGCCAATTGAGCGTAAAGCTCCTGGTGTAATTTATCGCGAGCCAGTAAAAGAACCACTACAAACTGGTATTAAAGCTATTGATGCGATGATTCCTATTGGACGTGGACAACGTGAGTTAGTTATTGGCGATCGTCAAACGGGTAAAACTGCTGTTTGTATTGATACCATTATCAACCAAAAAGAATTTTTTGATGCAGGCAAACCTGTGTTTTGTATATATGTAGCTATTGGCCAAAAGGCATCTACTGTAGCGCAAGTTGTAAAAACATTAACAGAAAAAGGTGCAATGCCTTACACTGTTGTAGTTACAGCTACCTCATCAGATCCAGCTCCTATGCAGTTTTTTGCCCCAATGGGTGGTGCTGCAATTGGTGAGTTTTTCCGCGATACTGGTCGCCCGGCATTAATTGTTTATGATGATTTATCAAAACAAGCTGTGGCTTACCGCGAGGTTTCGTTGTTATTAAAACGTCCTCCTGGTCGTGAGGCATATCCTGGTGATGTGTTTTACCTTCATAGCCGTTTGCTAGAAAGAGCTGCAAAAATTATTAATACTGATAGCATTGCGCAAGAAATGAATGATATTCCACCTTCTATTAAACACTTAGTTAAAGGTGGTGGATCGTTAACAGCTTTGCCAATTATCGAAACCCAAGCAGGTGACGTATCAGCTTACATTCCAACCAACGTAATTTCTATTACCGATGGACAGATTTTCTTAGAGTCGAACTTGTTTAACGCAGGTGTTCGCCCAGCTATTAACGTAGGTATTTCGGTATCTCGTGTGGGTGGTAATGCTCAAATAAAATCGATGAAAAAAGTTGCAGGTACTTTAAAATTAGACCAAGCGCAATACCGCGAGTTAGAGGCTTTCTCTAAATTTGGTTCTGATTTAGATGCTGCTACCAAGGCTGTATTAGCTAAAGGTGTTCGTAACGTAGAGATATTAAAACAAGGTCAGTTTTCACCATTATCGGTTGAAAAACAAGTTTCGATTATTTACTTAGGAACCAAAGGTTTGTTAAACAACATTCCGGTAAATAAAGTACGTGAGTTTGAAGCCGAGTTTCACCAATTTATGGAAGCTAAATACAGTAATATTTTAGCAGATTTGAAAAAAGGTAACTTAAGCGATGAGGTTACTAGTACTATCGAATCAGTAGCTAAAGAATTATCAGCTAAATACAACTAATTTGAAGATGTGTTTTTGTGGACCAAACAGTTTTTAAATTGTTGCCACAAAAACACATTTCATATAAATACCCATTGCCAAAAGCAGTATAGTATTTACACAAAATTACATTAACAAAATGGCCAATTTAAAAGAAGTTCGTACTCGTATCACTTCGGTTTCATCAACCCAGCAAATTACCAAGGCTATGAAATTGGTAAGTGCTACTAAACT
>JAGPCI010000096.1 GCA_018058165.1 Bacteroidia bacterium | reverse complement strand
GATATTGCCAGAGTTCCAATTGGCGGCCATAGTAGAGGAAGTTTTAATACTGTACCAAGGGTAAATTACCAATTGAGTTTTTTATTAGGTAGCAATTTTTTACAAAAAACGCCAAGCGATGGAAAACGTGTTTTTAAAACCCTATCCAATATTAGAAAAGATAATAAATCGGCATTTATGATACATGCCGGAAACCAAATATATATTGATGCCCCAAGCCAAACACAAGCCATACAAGCTACACATTATGTAGATAAATATAACACGGTTTATAAGATGCGTGAGGCACAAGAGTTTTTTAGCCGAGTGGCAAATTATACAGCGATAAACGACCATGAAATTTATTTTAAATATGGAAAAGATGTAGAATACGACTATAAACCTGCTTCGTATTATTTACTAGAAGCATTGCCTGCATACCACAATTACCAACACCTACGCAACCCACACACTTATGGTAAACAAAAGTTGTATTACAGCTACAATTATGCTGGCAGTGCATTTTTTGTGATGGATGTTAGGTTAGAACGCCAAATGTTTGGCAAGCGCCAAATGATAAGCGAAGAGCAAATGGAAGCGCTTAAAAACTGGATGTTAGAACATAAAGATGCAGCAAAGTTTATAGTTACACCTGTGCCGTTTATTGCCATTAAAGAAACCTTTTTTAGTGAATACTGGAGCTCAGAGACTTATTTACACCAAAAAGAAGAACTACTTAGCTTTATTAAAATCAATAACATTGGCAAGTTGGTGTTTTTAACTGGCCAAGGCAATGCATCATTACATAGCACTTTAACCATTAAACTTCCCAATAACGAGTCAATTGTTTTACACGAGTTAATGTGTGGTGCTTTAGCTCATTACGAGGCAGCTATATGTAATTATGATGATTTTGTTTGGTATCAAAAGCAAAGAAAAACAGACTTAGAATATGAGTATAACCTAAAAAGTGGCAACGGAGAAAAAGACCCAAGTGTAATGAGCATATCGCTTGAAGAAGGTGTGCTTAGTTATACTGCCTACTCTACCAGGTATGTTTTAGAAGATGATGAAATGCCCCCAATAATTTTATCGGGAACTATACATTTATAATCATTAAAACTGTGTTTTTATAACACGGCTTCCTACCAACTCATCATACTTAAACTGAATATTTTTGTGGTAAACCAAAACCAAATATTCGTTTTCTGTTTGCGAGTGCGAGCCTTCTATCATGGTATCATCTGCTTTACCTTCGGCATTAGTACTGGCATATTTATACTCGTAGCGGCCTTGCTTAAGCTGTGCATCTAACTCGTACCTCGACCTGCTTTTGTTGTACCACATTTTATACTCGGGCAGCAAACGCCAATCAGTAAACTCGCCATAAACATATACATCTTCATTTAACTGGTTAGTGCTTAACAAGTAAAATGTAACGAATGCATAATCACCATCAATACCACTATTTTGTCCGTCTTTATTGGCTATAACACGTTTGCCGTTATAATCAATGTAATTAAAATACTGTTTACTGCTGCGCGATTCTTCGTAATTTAAAAAACAATGGTAGGCAGTGTCTAGGGTTTTTGCCCTAACATTTTGGCTAAACTGACGAAGGCTTCTGATATCAAAAAATCTAAACTCGTTTCCACCAGCAAACAACGTTTGATCGTAGTAGTTATAATCAAGTACATTGTTGTTTACAAACAGCGGTTTTAAGCCAGTAATGGTGTTATCCCAACGCCCATTTTGCATCAATACCACATTTACATCTCTATATGGGTCGGGTATATTAAAACCAGTGTAATTAACGCTAAAGCCCACCTCCTGCTTTGTATAACGGTATTGCGCTAAGGTTGCAGGTTGTACCTTTCCTTCAATAGAAACAGCAGGATTTAAAATCATCATCCTTCTGGTTATTATTAAATCTTCTTCATCAAAGTTTTGGTAAACCTTAATTAGGTAATTACCAGCAAAAATGGGTTTTATATTTTCGTTTGGCAGCAACACATTGTAATGAACATACCTAACATAAGTGTTAGTTGAGTATTTAAAATCGTTAATATTATCAAAAGTTAAACCCCTTAAATATTCGTTCGAGTTTAAGTTTGTAGGATTCCAATTGGCATCGCAATGCACCAATGTGTATTGAAAATATTCGTTTTTATTGCCTAAAATGTCAAAACTTAAAGCCAATTGATCATTACTGTTTAATGCAATAATCGGATATCGATCTTCGGTACCAGCTTTGGTTAACATTACTGTTTTTACCCTATTATCATAAATCTGGTTTTCGTACTTTAGCTCGGCTGCATGCAATAGTAAACTGCATAACAACGCAACAGAAAAGGCAATTTTTTTAATCATAGTTAACTGTTTTGTTCTAACTCCATTATTTGCTCAAAAAGTTTTTCGTATTGAGCCTCTAATATCGTTAGTTCATTTTTTAACAACTCGTATCCAGCATTAATTTCTTGCGCTTTCTGCGTGTTTTGCATCAAGTTAGTATCTAAAAAATGTTGCTCGGTTGCTGTAATTTTTGTTTTTAAATCACCCATTACTTTTTCTACACCTGCAAAGTCTTTTTGCAATTGTTGTAACTGGTTACTGTTTGGTTTGATGGTGTTTTTATCCGCTTGTTTTTCTTTTTTAACTTTTGGTGCACCTACAGAAGCCTTTTTATCATTAGCATCTTGAAGCTTTTTGATATCTTCTTGCTTCTTGCGCCAGTATTCATACTCATCATAACTGCCCAAATATTCTTTAATTTCTCCATCTTCAATCCACCAAATTTTATTGGCAATTTGAGATACAAAATACCTATCATGAGATACAACTACAAAAGTACCTTCATAATTTTGTAATGCTTGCGTTAGGATATTTATTGAGCGCATATCCAAGTGATTGGTAGGCTCATCTAAAAGCATGAAGTTCGCCTCTAATAAAAGGGTTCGCGCCAATGCGACACGTGCTTTTTCGCCACCACTAAGTACTTTAATCTTCTTAAATACTTCATCATTGGTAAACAAAAAACAACCTAAAATGGTACGCAATTCTGTTTCACTTTTACCCGAACCATGCTGACGTAACTCATCAATAATTTCGTTTTCTAGGTTTAATGATTCAAGCTGATGCTGCGCATAAAATGCTTCAATAATATTATGTCCTCTTACAATTTCACCTTCAAATGGCTCGGCTCCAGCAATCATACGTAATAAGGTTGATTTACCTTTTCCGTTTGCACCAATTAATGCAATTTTATCACCCCTAACAATTTCGCCTGTGGCATTTCTTAAAATCTCAATATCCGGAAACGACTTAGATGCGTCTTGAATTTCGGCAACCACCTTACCCGATTGCACACTAACCCTAAAGTCTATATTTATCTCGGCATTATCATCCTCTGGCACTTCTATCCTATCTAATTTTTCAAGTAACTTAACCCTACTTTGTGCAGCGGTGGCCTTACTAGCTTTAGCCTTAAACCTATTAATAAAGTTTTCTTGCTGTTTTATAAATTGTTGTTGGTTATCAAACTGTCGCTGTTGCAAATCCATTCGCTCCGATTTAGACTCTAGATAGTAACTATAATTGCCACTATATTCAAAAATCTTTTGCATGCTTACCTCTACTATTTTGGTAACCATTTTATCTAAAAACTCCCTATCATGCGAAACAACAATTACAGTTCCGTTATAATCTTTTAGGTAGTTTTCAAGCCACTCAATTGTAGGTAAATCCAAGTGATTGGTAGGCTCATCAAGCATTAATAATTTAGGGCTTTGCAATAAAAGTTTGGCCAACATTACACGCATACGCCATCCACCCGAAAACTTTTTGTAAGGCTGTTGTAATTGCGCAGTTGTAAACCCTAATCCTTCTAAAACCTTTTCGCATTTATGATGAATGCTGTAACCATCCAATGCATCAAACTCAGTTTGTAAATTGCTTAATTTATTTAGTACTTCATCGCTATAATCGGTTTCCATTATTTTAAGTACCTTTTCTATTTCAATCTCCAAATCGAGCTGACGTTGAAAAGCACTCATGGCAACTTGTAAAATAGATGCTTCAGTTTCAAAACTTAACTGATCTTGGTTTAAAAAACCAATGGTTAAATCGCGTGGTTTTGATATGTTTCCTTCGGTTAGTTGGTACTCGCCATTTATTACACGTAATAAGGTTGATTTACCTGTTCCGTTCATTCCTATCAAACCTATGCGTTCGTTTGGTTTAATGTGCCAATTTGCGTTGCGGTATAAAAATCGTCCGCCAAATTCAAATCCTATATCTGTTAATGCTATCATTTTTTTTGTGGCGCAAATATAGTAGAATATGCACAACCATTAACTATAAAATGCACAGCAACAATATATTTATTTAATACTAACATTTTTTTAAGTAAAAACTTGCAAATCATCAATAATAACAAGTAATTTAGGGCTGTATTTAACTACATAATTTATGCTATACCCAGGCTCCATTAAATCTAAATTACCTAAAACTGGCACTTCTATTTTTAGTGTAATGAGTACATTGGCAAACCAACAAGGTGCAATAAACTTGGCACAAGGTTTTCCTGATTTTGATTGTAACCCTAAACTGATTGAACTTGTAAACCACTACATGAAAGCTGGTTTTAATCAATATGCACCTATGCCAGGTGTGATGAGTTTAAGAGAAAAAATTGCTGAAAAAACACAAGCATTATATAGCGCTATTTATAATCCAGAAACGGAAATTACAATAACTCCAGGTGGTACACACGCTTTGTATGCGGCTATAAGTGCATTTATTGGCGAAGATGACGAAGTAGTGATAATTGAACCTTGCTATGATAGTTATTTGCCTGCAATTAAGGTAAATGGTGGACGGGCGGTTTTTGCCGATTTAAAATACCCAACGTATAAGATAGATTGGGATGAGGTAAAAAAACTAATTACTTATAAAACCAAAATGATTATTATTAATACGCCCCACAACCCTACTGGCACTACTTTAAGTGCGCAGGATATGCAAAGGCTTGAGAAAATTTTAAAAAACAGCGAAATTATTGTTTTGAGTGATGAGGTGTACGAACATATCATTTTTGATGGTGTTGAACACCAAAGTGTGGCGCGATACCCTAAACTTGCCGAGCGAAGTATAATTGTATCATCATTTGGCAAAACATACCATACTACGGGCTGGAAAATGGGTTATGTATTAGCGCCAGAAAACTTAATGGCCGAGTTTAGAAAAGTGCATCAGTTTATGTGTTTTAGTGCAAATACACCCGTTCAATACGCCCTTGCCGATTTTTTAGATGATAAACAAGCTTACCTCCAATTGGCCGCTTTTTACGAAGAAAAGAGAAACTATTTTCAAAAGCTGGTTAAAGGAAGTAGGTTTAAGTTGATGCCATGCATGGGTTCGTATTTTCAATTACTTAACTATAGTAAAATAACACAAGAAAAAGACACTGATTATGCGGTAAGGTTAACAAAAGAGTTTAAAATTGCATCAATACCTACATCGGTTTTTTATCATAAAAATACAGATAATAATGTATTGCGTTTTTGTTTTGCCAAACAAAACGAAACGCTTGAAAAAGC
The DNA here is from genome assembly GCA_018058165.1 of Bacteroidia bacterium. Taxonomy (GTDB): domain Bacteria; phylum Bacteroidota; class Bacteroidia; order UKL13-3; family UKL13-3; genus UBA6183. The sequence continues at coordinate 2,877 of JAGPCI010000096.1, read as the reverse complement.
CGCAGAAAAACTACATAAAATATGAGCGAATTAATAGTTGCAACCATACAAACAGCAACGGTTTGGGAAGATATAGACGCTAACCTAAATCTGCTAACACAAAAAATTGCAAGCATTAATACGCCCGTGGATGTAATTGTTTTGCCAGAATTATTTACCACTGCATTTACCATGAACACAAGCCTTGCCGAAAAACCAGATGGCAAAACAATGCAATGGATGGAACAAATGGCTAAGCAAAAAAATGCAGCAATTTGTGGTAGTGTAATGTTAAACACCAAGCACAATGATGTGTACAATAGGCTAATTTGGATGAACCCAAACGGAACTTATTTTGCTTATAATAAGCATCATTTATTTAGCATTGGCAGCGAACATAATCACTACAAGCCAGGCAACAAACAAGTAATTATAAACTATAAAAACTTTAATATTAGGTTACTTATTTGTTTTGATTTACGTTTTCCGGTTTGGGTTCGCAGAACAACGGAATTAAATTATGATGCCATTTTTATAGTAGCAAGTTGGCCAGAAAAACGTGCCGAACATTGGAAAATATTGCTACAAGCAAGAGCTATAGAAAACCAATGTTATGTAGTTGCAGTTAACAGAGTTGGGCTTGATGGAAAAGGGATGAACCACAGTGGCAACTCCTCTATTATTGACCCAACAGGCACAATTATTTACCAAAAATCGCAAATTGAAGATGTTGCTATTAATACTTTAACGCTTGAGAATGTGGAGCAATACCGGGCCGCCTTTCCAGCATTTAGCCATGCTGATAAATTTACCATACAACTTTAACAACTAAAACTTCATCCTACTTAATTAAAATACCTATATTTATATCATGAGAAAACAATTAACTTATATTTTAGCTTTAGCCACATGTTTTGTTTTAAATAACACAACACTTTTAGCACAAAAAAACACCAAAAGTAAATCCGTACAAAAAACTATAATAGATAAAGGAGCATTGTTTTTTGAACGTACATTTATTAGCATTGGCCCGATTGAAGATAAGGCTGAGCCAGTTGATGTAGTTTTTAAATACAAAAACATAGGAAAAGGAAATGTGACCATTTCTAATATTAAAACAGATTGTAATTGCTCGCAACCAACTTGGGATAAAAAGCCAATTGCATTTAACCAAACGGGCGAGTTTACCATAAAGTTTTATACCGTTGGTTTAAGTGGAAATCAAACCAAAAAAATAACTGTTTTTTGTGATGGCCAACCCAATGTGTACTACCTTAGTTTTTCGGCTTCTGTTAATGATGTAAATGCAAAAATAGCTAAGACTTATCCTGCAAAACAAGGTAGCATGTTATTTGATTCATACGAAGTGAAATTCCCTAAAATTACAACAGGTGCGCCTGATTCGGCCCAACACGCCATATTTAACCCAACCAAAAAACATATTAAAATATTTAAAGTAGAAGCGCCAAAACACATTACGGTAATTAAAAGTAATGATGTGATATTACCCAATTCTGCAGTTGGTTTTAAGTTTATTTACAATGCTAAAGTTGCAAACGATTACGGCTTAAGACTTGATGAAATTATCGTTCATACAGATGACAGTTTGGTGCCTGTTAAAAAGTTTTTAGTTCGCGCCACAATTGTTGAGGATTTTGAAAAATTAACACCTAAAGAAAAATCAAATCCGCCAGTATTTTTGGCCATTACTCCAATTGTAGATTTAGGTGTAGTAAATACACAATCAACCCACACTGCAACATTTACCATAACCAACAAAGGAAAAACGCCTCTATATGTACGTAAAATCTCTACTTCGTGTGGTTGTGCAACCATTGATTTTGACTATAGCAAACCCATTAAAAAAGGTAAGAAAGCAAACATTGTTGTTAAATTTAGCACCAATTATGATCTTGGAATGGTAGAAAAACAATTAACCTTAATAACAAATACACCTGCAAAAACAAATCATAATTTAACCTTAAAAGCAAATATTGTTTATACCAGACAATAGCTTCCATCGTTTGTTTTTTTTATTGATGAATATTTAATTTGTATCAGAAAAAAATTAACTAAAAATGAGGACTAAACTAAGTTTAATAGCATTAGGATTTGCCAGTGGAATTGCGGGCGCTGCAAGCTTTTATTTATTGTTGCCTAATAGGGTAATTTTTACACAAGCAAACACCAATAAAGCCACCTCCGAAACTATTTATAGCCAAGCAGATTACAAAGCGATACAGGCAACAGGTAATGATGATATGATTAAAGCATCGGCTATTACTACACCAACCGTGGTTTTTATAAAAACAATAAGTAACCAACAGGTATCAGATCCTAATTATGATTTTTGGTCGGCTTGGGATTTTTTTGGCAGACGTGGGCCAGTAACGAGCTCGGGAAGTGGTGTAATAATTAGTGCCGATGGTTATATTGTTACCAACCTACACGTGGTAAAAGATGCCGATGTAATTGAGGTAATAACCAATAACAATAAACACAGTTATAAAGCTAAGGTTATTGGTACAGATGGTTCAACCGATTTGGCCTTATTAAAAATTGAAGGCCAAAAAATGCAACACATTGTTTGGGGAAATAGTGATGATGTAAAAATTGGTCAGTGGGTATTGGCAGTTGGTAATCCATTTAATTTAACCAGTACAGTAACTGCAGGAATTGTAAGTGCCAAAGGCCGTAATATTAACGTAGTAAATAACCGTTTCCCTATAGAAAGTTTTATACAAACGGATGCTGCCATTAACCCCGGAAATAGTGGTGGTGCATTAGTTAATACCAATGGCGAACTTATAGGAATTAATACAGCTATAGCATCAAATACGGGGGCTTATAGTGGTTATGGCTTTGCAATACCATCAAACCTAGCACAAAAAATTGTAC
>JAGPCI010000095.1 GCA_018058165.1 Bacteroidia bacterium | reverse complement strand
CAAATATACTTACAACCGTTGCATTAAATCAACTGGCAAAAACTTTAATATTCAAATAAAAATCAACCCAATTAATGTACCATTTTATTGGCACAATAAGAACTGGCAAATGCATCTGGCTTGGCTTTAAACACAAAGCCCATACTTAAAATGTAACCCATTGCTTCGCTTAATGCAGTGTTTGATTTAAAGTTAGGATTGGTGTTAATATCTGCATGAACTTCTAAATCTATTTCATACAAATCTAATAAATCGCACAGTTGGTAGGCAATATCAATCGACTTAGATACTTCTAATAACATGCGCTCTTTGATGCTCATTTTTCGGGTAGTTTTTTCGCTACTAATTAACATAAAACCACCTTTTTTTTGCCTAACAAAAACAATCACTGTAGCAAATTCTGTACTGTTACCCGTAACCTGCGAGTCGGTGCCAATGCACACTTTAAGCTTATTGCCTTTTTCTGTTTCGTTAATAATTAACCGTTCTACTTCATCTACAATGTTGGCTTTAATTTGCTCTCCATTAAATTTTCGCCACTGCATCTGTAATGTTTCGTTGCTTAGGTTCATAATAGTAAAATTAATTTATACCAAATTACACAGGGCATGTTAATATAACATCATTAAAAACAAATTGTTGGTTAATTGTTTGTAAACTAATTTAATAGACGAGTGTTTTTTAACCGCAAAGAACGCTAAGAATGCGCGAAGAGCGGAAAGGATATATCGTAGATATTTAACTTCTACTTATTGCGTAAGGCATTAAAACTGGGTAAACAATTTTGGATAGCCTTTATTAAATCATACTCTGAGGCTTCTATAACAAAGTCTTTATCTAGCTTACAAAACCCCATAAATTCTTCTAATTGTATTTCGGGTAAATTGGTGGCGCGTTTAACCATGTTGCGGTTATATTTTCGATCAACACGTTTTTGTTTTTCCATGTAGGCCATAAATTCTTCAAACCTCACTGCATTTTTTCCTTCGCTACTAAATTGCTGGTAAAGTGCGGTAAGCGGACTCATAATACTACCCCTTTCGCGGTTTAAAACCCTATCGTAATTATTCATTAATGGGTCGGTTTTTAAAAACTCGGCAGCAGCCCTTGCAATACTGTCTCTTTTTGGGTTTGATGAAACTACCCTAAACTCTTTTAATTTAACAACTTTTGATTTTAATAATATCAAAATAGTATCGTCTGCCATGCTTTTATCAGCACTTAAAGTAACTAATCGTAAATTATCGTAGCCAATTGCAGTAAACAAAATGGTATCGTTGGGTTGATAAAATAATTTAAAATATCCTTGCCTATTGCTAATGTATTTTTTACCTGTGTTTACATTTAAAATACTGACCAACTGTACTATTTCGGCATCGCCAACACTTAAAGTACGGCCAGTTAAAGTTTGCAACTCCTGCCCTTTTACGGTATAAAATTGCATCAAACCAAACACTAAAAATAAATAATAAAAAAATTTATACATAAACCTACAACGAAATAAAGCACTTTTGCAGCACAAACATACAAAGAAATTGCAAACATTAATTTTAAAACCAGGTCGCGAACGTTCGCTAATTAACCGCCACCCTTGGGTATTTAGCGGTGCTGTAAAAACTTTACCTCAAGCGCAAAATGGCGAAATAATAAAAGTATGTACCAATGATGACAAATTATTGGGTTACGGATTTTTTTCGCTAAAGAGCCAAATTACTTGCAGGGTATTCGAATTTACATCAGAAGAAATAACAATAGATGCTAACTTTTGGATAGGAAAAGTACAACGTGCATTTGATTTGCGCAAGCTTGTATTGCCAGAAAATACCAACATGTACAGGCTATTATTTGCCGAAGGTGATTTTTTACCAGGCGTAATTATTGATGTATATGCAGATACTGCTGTGGTGCAGTTTATGATTAAAGGAACCGAATTAATTAGCGAGCACTTATTTGCTGCCTTACATGCGTTTGGATTAAAACATATATACATTAAAACAAAACAAAGCACCAATAATATTGAAGATGTAACCATGCCTAGTGGCTGGATTGGTGCTGAACCAACAACGCCAATTAGTGCTACAGAAAATGGCATTACCTTTTTGGTTGATGTTGAAAATGGCCAGAAAACAGGTTTTTTTATTGACCAACGTGAGAATAGAAATATTTTAGGACAGTATAGCGAAGGTAAAAAAGTATTAAATACGTTTAGTTATTCGGGCGGATTTAGTCTTTATGCTTTAGCCAATAATGCGGCCTTGGTACACTCGGTTGATAGCAGCAAGGAAGCTATTGAAATGTGTGATAAAAATGTGGCTGCTAATTTTAAAGATGCAAACCACCAAAGTTATGTGCAAGATGTGTTTGAATTTTTAAAACAAAACACAGCCGATTACGACATTATGGTGCTTGACCCACCTGCATTTGCTAAAAATATTAAGTCGGTGCCAAATGCTTGTAAAGGATACAAAAACTTAAACTTAGTGGCTTTTAAAACCATAAAACCAGGCGGATTAATTTTTACCTTTAGTTGTTCGCAGCATATTGATAGGGATTTATTTAGAAAAATTGTTTTTGGTGCTGCTGCTGATGCTGGAAGAAATGTGCGTATAATTAAACAACTTACCCAACCCGAAGATCATCCTATAAATATTTACCACCCTGAGGGAGAATATTTAAAAGGTTTACTTTTGTACGTTGAATAACCGCATAAGCTTGTTATAAAATCTTAGGCATGATGATTGCAAAAAGCGAGTTAATTAATACTAACCCAGCATGAAAAAGATACACGTTTTACTTTTTATTTTGATACAAACTTTGGCCCTGCCACTATTGGCTCAAAGTGAAGTAAAACGTGTGTTAAACCACCAGGAGATTGAACAGCTTAAAAACTACAGCGACTCCATTTTATTACAGCTTAAAAAAATATATTTTAAGGAGTTAAAAGAAAAAACTCCAGCAAAATATCAACCCCAACGTATTGCTTTAGTAAGGGATTTTTTATGGTTGTTTGAGTTTTTTGAAGAACAATACACAGTAATCAATTTAAGCAAAAAAAACGTTACTAAAATAATTGGAAAGGCCGATAAAATATACCAAGAAGACGGCTTTGATGTATTTGAGTACAACTTACAAAACAACCCACATTTTAAGCTTAAAAATTTTAAATATAGCTTTGTGTTTAAAAATAATATATTGGTATCGGTAAAACGATATTACTAACTATACTTTTAAAACATGATAAACTTTCCGCCACAAACCGAGCTTGTAATTTTTGACATGGATGGTTTGTTAATTGACTCTGAACCGTATTGGAAAATTGCCGAAAAAGAAGTGTTTGGCAAACATGGCCTAACCTTAACTGATGAACTTTTAAGACAAGTAATGGGTTATAGATTAAGTGAAGTGGTGCAACATTGGTATGATTATAAACCTTGGCCAAACCCAAATTTAAAACAAACCGAAACAGACATTTTAGCTTGTGTAAAAGCGCTTATTATAGCCAATGCAAATGCCTTACCTGGTGTTTATCAAACATTACAATATTGCCAGCAACAGGGTTATAAAATTGCCCTTGCCTCATCTAGTAATATGGAGTTGATAAATGCAGTTGTAGAGAAGCTAAACATTGCACATTATTTTAACCTTATTTGGAGTGCACAATACGAGGCATATGGCAAACCTCACCCAGCAATATTTTTAAGTGTAGCCCAAAAACTACAAGTTTCACCCACCAATTGTGTGGTGTTTGAAGATGCTTTAAATGGTGTAATAGCAGCCAAAGCAGCCCGCATGTATTGTATAGCGGTGCCCGAAGAAATTAGTTTTAATGATGCAAGATTTGCAATTGCAGATGTAAAAATACCAAGCCTGTTAGATATTTTTTAGTGGTATGAAATTAAAAACCTTAACCTACTTAGCCGTATTGGCCTTGTTTTTAGGAAGCTGTGCAACTAAAAAAATGAATGAATCAATAGCCAAATATTACCCATATTATCAAGATTACGAAACAACAGACACGAGTGATGCGGTATTGGTGCAAACTGATGCAAAGTTAATTAGTAACCAGCAACCAAGTTATGTTAGGCAAGTTAAAAATGTATTTATTCCGGCATTAATATTTTGGAAATGGAACCTCATGTACAAATGCGAGTTGGATAAAAAACAAGAACTTGAAAAACTTTGTAGTGATATAAAAGCCGATTGTTATAAATTGAAACTTGATAGTATTTTGCCTAACCAAAAATTAGAACTAACCATAGCGGCAGTGCCCACATCTTTTACCTATCAAGACAAAGGTTTTATGTTTATTTACTTGTATGGCTACTTATATAGATACTCGAAAATTGCTTTTCCGATAATAAAAGAAAACCTTACTGTAACTTATAAATTATACAGTAAAAACAACTTGGTTAAAGAAGGTACTATTGTTATAGATGATATACGTATTGAAAATAGCAATCCAAACTCCACCGCAATAAAGGTTATAGATAATTATGTAATGCTATGCAGGGATCATCTTTACCAAGCAAAAAATGAGTTTATAGCCAAATTACAAACCGAAATTGCGCAATAAACATTTAATGAATTGATTGGTAGCATTCAACTTTAGGGGGCTTAAAATTACCTGTAGGTATTTTGTAAATGGTTGATAATTATTGGGGTGTTGTAATGGGGATTTTTATCGTTTTACCAACATAATTATTAAGCACTATAGCAATTTAAAATGAGTTAAATATGTTGTATTTTGTTTTGGTATAAATTACAAAATATTGCTAATTAATATCAACAATATTTTGTAATAAAATAGGCTTGGGTATTGCTATAGTTATAGCTTAACGGTTAAGCCAAACTTGCCTCCCGAAATTGCATTTCCACCACCTAGCTCAAGGTTTACACCCACTTTTTCGTTAAAGTAATACCTGCCACCTAATTGTGCGCCAAGTCCTAAACCAGAGGTATTGTTTCCGCTGTATGCAGTTGGAGATGACCAAACATAAAAACCAATGTTTAAGCCTCCGTAAAAATCCCAATTGCGAGGTATATTTAATAGGCTATTAAAGTGGTAATTACCGTTAAACGAAAATCCAAATACATCGTGTTTGTATTTATATGTTTTCCAATTTTCGTTGTACGAACGATAGGTAATTTCGCCACCTAGGGTAACATCTTTATGTACGCTGTGATCTAAACCAATATAAAGTGGAATACCCCAGCCTGATAAACCAACTCCAAAATTTAATTGGTTGGCACCTTTAGGCAAAGGACTTTGGCCAAATGCATTACTAATTGCTAATGTAAAAATGGTAGTGGTAAATAAAATAATTCTTTTCATAATATATAATTTGTGTTTGTAATAAATTAAAGTTTAAAGCAGTTTTGCTTTTACAGATTATTACCAACATTGAGAAAGATAGGCGAAAAATTTGGTGATTGAGTAGGCTTAACTAGTTATTTTACCAACTACAGCTTATATACCAATTTAAGCACTAATTTCAACATAAGTTAGCTTGCGTATAATATTATAAACTAACAAAAGACAGTAAAAATGCCAAGTTTGGTGGTGGTGATAGTCACAAAGTCAATTAATAATTAATAATTGTGTTTTTTATGGTAGTGTTTGTCAATCAACCTAAACACTTTACTTTGCAAACTTTACCAATACTTTTATCATGACAACAACTGCTCCATATAAAATTGATATTCATGCACACATTATGCCTGAGCATATACCTAACTTAAAGCAACGTTATGGCTATGGCAACGAGTTTATATACTTAGATCATTACCAACCTGGCCGAGCAAATATGATGAAGGGTGATGGGAGTTTTTTTAGAGCGATAGATGATATGTGTTGGGACCCAAAAGCAATTATTGAACACATGGATAAACATGATGTGCAACTGATGGCTTTATCTACCATTCCGGTATTGTTTTATTATTGGGCAAAGCCAGAACATACGCACGAGTGGAGCCAATATATTAATAACCATTTGGCACAAATACAAAGCGACTATCCTACCCGATTTGTTGGCCTTGGCACGCTGCCTATGCAAGATGTAAACTTGGCTGTTGAAGAACTTACAAGGTGCAAATTTGAATTAAACTTACCAGGTGTTGAAATTGCTACCAATATTTTAGATTACAATTTAGATGACGAGCGTTTTTTTCCGTTTTATGCTGCTGCCGAAAAGTTAGGCATGTGCATTTTTGTGCATCCTTGGGATATGATGGGACAAGATAAAATGAAAAAATATTGGTTACCTTGGTTAGTGGGCATGCCCGCTGAAACTTCGCGTGCTATTTGCAGTATGATATTTGGTGGTGTGTTTGATAAATTTCCAAAACTTAGGGTAATGTTTGCACATGGCGGTGGATGTTTTCCGCATACTATTGGGCGTGTTTCGCATGGTTATCACGCTCGTCCGGATTTGTGCAACATAAATACCGTAGCCGACCCATACGAATACGTAAAGAAATTTTATATTGATAGTTTGGTGCATGATGAAGAAGCGTTGCGTTACAACTTAAAATTATTTGGTGCAGAACGTATTGCATTGGGCAGTGATTTCCCTTTTCCGCTGGGCGATTTAGAACATGGTAAATACATTGAGTTGATGAAGGATTTAACTACCGAACAAAAGGCTCAAATGTTAACTAAAACAGCTAAAGAGTGGTTGGGAATTTAACCATAAACGAATTTCAAAAACACAATATAAACTAAGGCTTTAAAGTAAAGTGTTTCAGTTTAAACAATAATTAATAGGCATTAAAGCATCAACTGTTTTAGACGGTAAACAATGCCCAATTACTTTTTAAATTAATTTTTAAAAGCCTTTTAAATTCGCTTTCTTTTTATATTTTGCATTATAATTCGTTGGCCAAAAATGGGACTGACGGGACGAAGTGTTTGCGATGTTCAAGGAATTAATACCAAAAGCACATTCAAAATAGTTTAATCTCGGCTTGGGCCTAATTAAACTATTATATTGGAGCAAAGGCATTTGTATTTGATTAGCATAACCTAAATTAGTAAAACCGTATAATTATTAAACCTAAAGATTATGGAATGGAGCGCCAAAATAATTGATCATAATAATGAAAAACGTATAGCTATTTATTTTGAAAAAAATCGAGAATTAAACGAGCGTATAAAAAAACTTGTTGGTGTAAAATGGAGCAATACAAAAAAGGCATGGCATGTGCCAGACAATGAAGAAAACCGTAAAAAGTTTAAAATTGACCGAGCCGAAACATTGAGTAGCGAAAACGTTTTGCCACAGATAATTCCACAACAAAATACTGCTCAAAACAATGAAATTGAAATGATGTATATTCCTAATGAAATGCATCATTTGGCAATAACGGCTTATGTTGAATTATTGAGGTTAAAAAATTATTCGGAAAACACGATTGCGAATTATAGGGGGAATTTTATTGCGTTTTTAAGTTATTATAAAGATTTTAAACCATCAGAAATTACCAAAGCACAGATTATGGATTATTTGGTGATGATGCGTAAGAAAGATAATTGGAGTGCTACGCATCAAAACCAAGTGATAAATGCCATTAAATATTTTTACGAAAGATTATTAAGGCAACCACGCACGGTTTACGATTTACCAAGAGCAAAAAGGGAATACAAATTACCAACAGTGTTTGCCGAAACTGAAATTAAACGCATTATAGACTCGGTTGAGAATATAAAGCATAAAACAATTTTATGTTTGGGTTATGCATGTGGGTTGCGTGTAAGTGAAATTGTGAACATGAAGTTAATTGATATTGATAGCCAACGGATGGTTATACAAATAAGACAAAGCAAAGGTAGAAAAGACAGGCAAGTAATGCTTTCGCATAAATTACTTGAAATGATGCGGGCCTATTTTTTGGAGTATGAGCCAAAATTTTGGTTATTTGAAGGCCAGCATGGCGAGCAATACACAGCCAGAAGCATACAAATGGTATTAAAGGCAGCCAAACTAAAAGCAGGAGTAACAAAAAAAGGAAGTATACATGCTTTAAGGCACTCTTTTGCTACGCATTTGCTAGAGGGTGGAACCGACTTGATGAGCATTAAAGAATTATTGGGTCATAATAGCTTAGCCACAACAAGCATTTATACTCATGTAAGTAGAAAACAGATTACAAACATTCAATCACCGTTAGACAAACTAATATAAAAATGCGAAACCAAACATTCGTAATTTCGCACTGAGAAGTGTAAAAAGCGAAAGTTTTAGATACGAAGTTTCGCATAATAACAGTTGGGCGCAATTAAACAGGCGACACTTGAACGCTTACCGTAAATACTGTGCTGACTTTTTGCGTTCGGGTATAGTCTTTTCTCACAAAATGTTCAATTTTTTCAATAACAAAATCACCCCTGACTTCTTCTGCTGTCCAAAAAGATTTGTCATAATTTGAAACTTGAACATTGATAGTTTCACCTACCTTAAATG
>JAGPCI010000094.1 GCA_018058165.1 Bacteroidia bacterium | reverse complement strand
GATGCCAGCCCTAGTAAACCAATATTGTATAAAGTAGAACATGTATTATAACAAATTTAAAAAAGAAGCCGATTTGCCTAAGCAAGAAGAAGATTTAAACGATGACGATTTAGATGCCAATGAAGAGCAAGAACTTTGGGAGCACCATAGAATTGTTGTAGATAAAGGCCAGGCCATGATGCGTATTGACAAGTTTTTGATGATACGTATTCAAAATGCGAGTAGAACAAAACTGCAAGCTGCTGCCGAAGCAGGCAGTATTTTGGTTAACGACAAGCCCATTAAAAGTAGTTATAAAGTAAAACCTTTGGATGTAATTAGCATTGTTTTACCACAACCACCAAAAGATACAGAGATAGTTCCAGAAAACATTCCGCTAGATATTGTTTACGAAGATGATGATGTGATGATAGTAAATAAAGTTGCGGGTATGGTAGTGCATCCTGGCCATAACAATGTTACTGGAACCTTAGTTAATGCATTGGCTTATTATTTAAGAGACAACGATTTTAGCAAATCAAATAATGTTCGTCCGGGTTTGGTTCATCGTATTGATAAAAACACAAGTGGCTTATTGGTTATAGCAAAAAACGATATGGCAATGACACATTTGGCCAAGCAATTTTTTCATCATACCATACAACGCAGGTATGTGGCTTTAGCTTGGGGTGATTTTACCGAAGACATGGGCACAGTAACTGGATATATTGGCCGTAGCCCAAAAGATAGGCGCGTTTTTATGATGTATGATGATGAAGAAAAAGGCAGGTGGAGCATTACACATTATAAAGTTTTAGAGCGTTTGCAATATGTATCGTTAATTGAGTGTAAGTTAGAAACTGGCCGAACGCATCAAATACGTGTACACATGAAACACATAGGGCATAATTTATTTAGTGATGATACGTATGGTGGAAACCGCATTTTAAAAGGATCTTCGTACACCAAATACAAACAGTTTGTTGAAAATTGTTTTCAATTAATGCCTAGGCAAGGCTTACATGCAAGGTCGCTTGGTTTTGTGCATCCACGCACAGGCAAAGACATGTATTTTGAAGCCGAATTGCCCGAAGATTTTGCAAGTGTGCTTGAAAAATGGCGTAATTACAACACGCATGTTTTAACTAAAATAGAAGAAGAATAAACTACATTAAAATTTCGTTTATTTTAATTATTGTTTTTTTGTTTTAATATTTGCTTTTATATTGCAATTATGAACCCCCAAGAAATCACCTCTAAAGTTGGCATTTTGGTTAAAAGTGTAGGCGCATTTTTACAAAACGAAGCACAATTTTTTAATGCAGATAAAGTTGAAACCAAATCGTTAAACCAATTGGTTTCGTACGTTGATAAAACTGCTGAAGAAAAACTAGTTGCAGGCCTTAAAATAATATTACCCGAAGCAGGTTTTATAACCGAAGAAGAAACTATTGCCACCGAGCAAAAAGAATTTATGTGGGTGATAGACCCTTTGGATGGAACCACAAATTTTATTCACCAACTGCCCATTTACAGCATTAGTGTTGCGCTAATGCAAAATAACGAGCCCATAATTGGGGTTGTTTTTGAGCCTAACAGACACGAGTTATTTTATGCTTGGAAAGATGGCGGGGCATATTTAAATGGCCATAAAATTAGTGTTAGCCAAAATAATTTATTAAAAAATGGATTATTGGCAACTGGTTTTCCGTATTACGATTTTGAGCAAATGCAACAGTACCTTGATACCTTAAAAACGCTGTTATTGGCAACAAGAGGTTTGCGCAGAATGGGCAGTGCTGCAGTAGATTTAGCCTACGTAGCCTGTGGCAGGTTTGATGGTTTTTTTGAATATGGATTAAGTCCATGGGATGTGGCAGGCGGAATAGTATTGGTAAAAGAAGCAGGCGGAATTGTATCTAACTTTAGCGGGCAAAACGAAGCCATTTTTTCTAAAGAAATTATAGCTGCATCAAGCAATGTTTATCCTGAGTTTTATACAATAATAAACAAAGGATTTAAGGCATAAACCCCATTATTCTTTTACGAATAACTAACCCTAGCAAAAAGTAAATGGTAAACAAAATTCCATACTCATTAATCATGTCGCCATGTTTTACGTAAAAAGTTTCTTGGGTATTTAGTTTTACTACTTGTTTTATAGCAGCAGGTTGCCACCAATTTGTTTTTTGCAGCAAATTTCCTTTATCATCAAAAAAGGCCGAAGTGCCAGTATTTGCGCTACGTGCCACATACCTTCTGGTTTCAATAGCACGTAATCCAGCATACTGTAAATGTTGTTTATATCCAGGAGTATTTCCCCACCAACCATCGTTGGTTATTATGCATAAAAGTGTTGCACCTCTTTTTACATATTCTGTTACATACTCACCAAAAATACTTTCATAACAAATAATTGGCGCAACCCTTAATGTGCTGTTGGCAACAAAAGCCTTAGCTTCTTTATCGGTACCTAAACTTCCGCTTGTGCCGCCCAAATCTACCGCATATTTTTCTACATATTTAAGCACACTAGCAAAAGGCAATCTTTCTACACCTGGCACCAGTTTACTTTTGTGGTAAATTTCAACTTCGTTGGTATTTGGTTTAATTAAAAATGCAGCGTTGTAAGCATCATAATACCTGCCCGGATTATACTCTCGTGCAGTTTTGCTGAGTTTTTCATTAGGTAAAAATTCTTTATAACTATCAACCCCAGTTAACACGGTTACATTTGGGTATTTGGCCATAAATTGTCTAACCAACTTTATAGTTTCTTCGTTTTGTAAATCGTTTTCGTTTAAACTACCCACCAAAGCAGTTTCGGGAAAAGCAACCAACTGCACAGCCGAATCCATTTGTGCATCGGCAATTTGCAGCATTTTTAATGTTTGCTCATAATCCGTCATGTTGCCAAACTTTTCGCTGTAGGGGTCAATATTGGGTTGAACCACCATTACTTTAGCCGTAATTGGCAACATGTTTTTTTGTTTGGCGTTATACTCGTTAAGCACATAATACGATAAATATGCAGGTGCAAATAATCCAAAAAATACCAAGTTAAATGCTGCCTTAAACCTTAGTTGTTTGGTTAAGCTTGGGTATGATACGATAAATTGAAAAAGCTTTTTATTAACCCACAATACCCACAAAGTACCACCGCCAACTCCAGTAAACTCGTACCATTGCACCAACCAAGGCACACTTGCAAATACATTACCTAACGATAGCCAAGCCCAAGTAGCATCCCACCTGTAATGAAAAAACTCGAAGGTTAACCAAGCCCAAATAAATGGCCATAATTTTAATGGGTTTTGACTTTTTTTAGCCAAATGATGTATGAACATAAATGGCAAATTCATTAATAAACCATTTAATATAAATGCTACAATTGAGCCTGCGGGGCTTGCATTCCAAACCCACCAAGTGGTACCAATATTAAATAACGAAAAAGCTAAAAAGCCGTAAAAAAATGCCCAACCTGGCCCAAGTTTATTTTCAAAAACTAAATAATGGATAAAAAAAACAGGAACAAATCCAACAAAAACCAAAGGAAACAAACCAATAGGCGGCCACGATAGGGTTAATAAAATACCCGTAAGTAACGCTAAACCAACAAGTTTTATATGAATATTTTTATATTTCATTATAAATAAATAACCCTGCAAATTGTACCATTTAAAATTCAATTCCAAATAATGATTATTTAACAATGCAAATAGTAAAAAATGCCGTTAATTTGCCTGATTAAATGCGCTTTACTAAATACTTTTACATAATTACCTTACTTATAGCAGGTAAGGCTAATGCTCAAATTCTACCGTCTTTTGGCGATTCGCGAAGCGGTAGTACTGGTATGCAGTTTTTAAAAATTGCTCCCGATGCACGTTCAATGTCGATGGGTGGAGCCTATGTGGCAATTGCCAACGATGTTTCTGCAATGTATTGGAATCCGGCAGGCATTACCCAAATTGATACAGGAAAGGTTAACATTCAAACTTCGCACACCCGATATTTTGGCGATATTAATGCTAATTACGTGGGTGCAGTAGCCAAAATTGGAAAGTTATCTTACTTAGGTTTTCAGGTGTTTAGCATGGATTATGGCACCATGAAAGAAACAACAGAATTTGACCCAAACGGAACAGGTCGCACATTTGCCATTAATAATTATTATATGGGATTAACGTATGCCCAAGTGTTAACCAATAATTTTAGTTTTGGTATTAATGCCCGATATGCCAACGAAGGTTTTCCGGGAATTAGCATTCATAATGTTTTGTTTGATTTGGGCTTAAAGTATGATGTAGGTATTAAAAATGCACGATTTGGAATAAACTTTAGCAACTTTGGTTTAAATGTAAAACCAAACGGAAAAGCACAAGTATTAAAGTTTAATGGCCCAACAGATATTAATAACTTTACCACCGTAACCGTTCCTGGTATTTTTAGGTTAGGGGCCGCATTTGATCCAATTGTTGGATATAAGCATAACCTTACCATTGCAGCACAATTAAACCATCCAACAGATAACAACGAAACGTATGCATTAGGTGCTGAGTATGTTTTTAGAAAATTGATATATGGCCGTGCAGGTTATGAGTTTGCGAGTGATGAAGCGTATCGTGCGCCATCTGCTGGTATAGGATTAAAATTTAGAAGAAACTTTGGTGGATTAACCATTGACTACGGCTTTTTAGCAAAATCGAGGTTAGGGAATATACACCGCATTTCTGTAGCGCTTAATTTAAAATAACTGGTACATTTTTGTATGAATAAAAATATTAATTTAGGGTTAGGTTTGATGATGTTATTATTTGTTGCCGCATGTGGCACCAAAGAAGACGATCAAACAAAACAAATATTTGAGCAGGGTAAAATCGACCCAAACTTAATTCCCAATAATGTTGGTTACGTTCCTCAATTTCCATTTTTTACAGGTTTTTTAAATCCCGTTGATGTTTATGTTGGTTATGATGAATTGGTTTATGTAGTTGATGACAGGGGCTTAAATATTTTAGATCAAACAGGTAAATTAGCTCAAGTTATTAATATTCCTGGAGCAACAGATGTAACACAAGACAGGCGCTTGCACACCTATGTAATTGGGCGAATTGAAGACCCTATTTTGGGAAACCGAGCTGCAATTTATCATTTAACAAATACCGCAACTGGCAATTATCAAATAATAGATACTTTAATTCATCCATTAAATGATGACTCTCGTAGGGCAACATCAAACCGCCAAGCAGACGACCAAGCAGTACAATTTACAGGTATTGCCACCTTGCACGACAACACCGTATATGTAACCCGTACAGGCCCGCGGAATGATGTAAACTCGTTTGTGCGCCCTGATAATGGTGTATTGGTTTATGATGCAGATGGTAAAAACATTGGCTTTGCAACAGGACTAAGCCCAATAAACTCAAGTTTAAAATCGGCTTTAGGCATAAGCAGTATAGCCACCTATAGCGCACCACCACAGCGTATACAAGGCATGAGCACATCAAAAAGTTTTTTAATAACACAAGCCGATGGCAACCAAAATGTAGAGTACCGCACGCTTATGATTAACGTTTTTGACGACCCCGAATTGGGTACTCAGTATGCAGAATCGCCACAGTTTTTATCGTTTGATTTTAATAAAGCCGATCGATTTTTATACCAAAGTTTTCGTTTTAAAAAGCCTGAAGATTGTTATATAGCACCAGATAATTTAGGCTATATGTTTGTAGTTGATAGCGAAACAGACTCACTGTATATATTTACACCTCAGGGATCAGAAGGCGTAAACCCACCGGCAAACTCGGGCATTACCAAACAACTAATTGTATCATTTGGTGGTTCGGCAAGCGATGGCACAAACACTGGTCCTTTTAGTTTTAACGACCCTAGCGGAGTTTGTTACAACCGCAGAACCATTTATGTGGCCGACAAAAAAAACAATAGAATTTGCAGGTACAAACTAAGTACCGATTTAGAATAGTTTCTTTTTTGCTCGCTTACCATAGTATTTATACCGCTTACCTAAAACTTATCAGGGTTATTAAACCTTTGTATTGTTTTGCAGTCTTACCCATTCATTATTTTTCGAATTACTATAAAATATGCGCAGCAGTTATTTAACCATTATATTTACTTTCATTACCTCTTTAACTTTATTAGCACAGCGTCCAAACTCACCTGGCAGCGGTATGCGAAATTTGCCTTCAATTGGTAGGTTATACGGAAAGGTAGTTGATTCAAACACAAAACAACCAGTAGATTTTGCTACAGTAACCTTATTAGCCATGCAAAAAGACAGCGTAGTTAGTGGTATGCTTGCAAAAGGCAATGGGGATTTTAGTTTAGATAAGTTGCCAATGGGCAGATATAGGCTAAAAATAAGTTTTATAGGTTACAAACAACTGGTTAAACAAGTAACCATAACACCAGCCAATATTGAACAAGATTTGGGCAATATAGCAATTGCGGTTGATGCAAAAGCATTAAATGAAGTTGTGGTAGAAGGCGAGCGAGCAGCAGTAGTAATGACAGTGGATAGAAGGATTTACAATGTAGAAAAAGATATTTCGGCACGTGGCGGAACTGGTATTGATGCGGTAAAAAACATCCCTGGCTTATCTGTTGATGCCGATGGAGAAGTAACCTTACGTAACAGTAGTCCTACTATATTTGTTGATGGACGACCAACCAACCTTACTTTAGAGCAAATTCCATCCGATCAAATTGACAGAGTTGAAGTAATTACAAATCCATCAGCAAAATTTGATGCCTCAACATCAGGAGGAATCTTAAATATAGTTTTAAAGAAAAATACTAAGCCCGGCTATAATGGCTTGGTAACACTTGGAGCTGGATATCCTAGTAGATCCAACGGAATGGCCAACTTAAACATAAAAGAAGGTAGAAGTAATTTTAACATATCGTACAATTTAAACAGCTCAAGTAATCCTACCAAAGGGTTTACAAATAGAACATTATTAAAAAATGGAGAAACCACCGGTTATTATAATCAAAACAATGATGTAATAATGGACAGGCTGATGCAATCTGGCAGAATAGCATATGATTATAGCTTAACCAATCGTGCTACAATTAGCCTTAGCCAGAGTTTAATGAAGGGTGGTTTTGATAATGACGAAACCCAAAGTTTTAGCAACAGCGATTCGGCAAAAAACATGCTGTGGTACGGACTAAGAAACTCAACTGGTACAACGTCTTGGAGTCATTATACTACCCAATTACAACTTCGCAAGTCGTTCCCTAAAAAAGGAAAAGAACTTACTACAGATGTAACCTACAACTGGGGCTCGAGGTTAAATAACAGTGATTTTACCACAAATAATTACGACAATATTGGTCAGCCAATTACTGCTCAAGAAACACAAATAAACAGAGGTGATGGAACTTCTAATAACATTACCTATCAACTAGATTTTACTAACCCAATAAACGACACTGCAAAGTGGGAGTTTGGTATTAGAAGTAATATTAAGCAAGAAAACTCGACACTTAATATTGGCTATAGAAACATAAACACAGGCAAAGTAATTTCAGATAACACCCTTTCAAATAACTACAAAATTACTGATATGGTTAATGCTGCTTACGCTACTTATTCTAATATGTTTAAATCGTTAGGAATTGGTTATATGGCGGGCTTACGATTTGAGCAAACGAGGTTTTATGGTGAGCTAGTTGGCAAAAATCAATCTGTAGAATATTTATATCCTGATGGAATAAATAACTTAGGAAAGGCCTTTTTTCCGAGTATATACTTAACCAAACGTATAGGCGAAAAACATGAGATGCAAATAAATTTTGCACGAAAAATTAATCGCCCAGGTTTTATGCAAGTTATGCCTTTTTTAATGTTTGCTGATAAGTTAAACTACCGCACAGGTAACCCGTTTTTGCGCCCAGAGTTTATTAATTCGGTTGAGGCAAACTATAACCGTATTTTTACCAATGGCAATTTATTTACATCGGTATATTTAAAACAAACCGAAGGTGCTATTACTGCATTTGCCCAAAAATATAACGATACAAGCGATATACTTTTGAATACGTTTATAAATGGAAATAACATGTATAACATGGGTTGGGAAAACAACTATAAAGTAAGTTTTTTTAAACGTAAGTTAGATTTTACCATTAACCTAAATGGTTTTTACACCGATATAAGCGCCAATGTAGGAAACACAACCATACAAAACAGTGGATTTAGCTGGAACACCAAAGCTATTGTTAGTTATAAACTACCTAAACAATTTACCATACAAGCCAACGGAAATTATGAGGCTCCACGAATAATACCACAAGGTAATACCATACCACAATACTCCACTGATATATCGTTGAATAAAGAAATAAAGAAAACACTAAGTTTAAACTTGGTTGTAAACGACATATTTAATACCAAACGTTTTGGAACATACTATGAGAGCGATGTAATTATACAAGACATGAGTAGAAGACGCGACACCCGATATGTAAGGTTAAGTATTACTTGGCGCTTTGGCGAAATGGATGCTTCAATATTTAAAAAACGCAGCCAGAAACG
>JAGPCI010000093.1 GCA_018058165.1 Bacteroidia bacterium | reverse complement strand
TGCATAATTTGCTTAACAATGCCGCAAAATACACACATTTTGGCATTAATAAAATAATGTTAGTTAAGTTCTAATAATGTTAACTAAAAACATGGATGTTGTTAATAAAACCAGCAGTATTAAAAAGAAACAACTTTATAAAAACCCTAAATACCGCTGAATTATAGCAATTAATTTTTATTACAGCTTTCGCAATACATTTTTTTAACGTGTAGGTTTTCAAAAAACTTAAACGACACTTTTGCCTTTTCAAATATTTCACAAAATATTTCGGGATTAGTTAATTGAAGTTTTTTAAATACCCCTTGATATTGTTTTTCAAACGACTCAACTTTACTGGCTTTGCCGTAATACAACATACGTAAGCAAAACTCTTTACAAAGCGCCTTGTCGTCATCACTTACTTCTTTATAATGTTCAAAAAGTATTTGCGCGGCAATATCAAACCGATTTTTTTCAGCATAATAATCAGCTAAAGATACTGCTTCTAGCGTTGGGCTATTTTGTGATAATTCCTTAACATTTTTATACGTTTCGGCCTTTTTAGATTTACGAGCATCATTAGTAATTGGATGAAAACGTGACCGCAGTGTATTATACAAACTTGCAGGAATTGCGGTTGCGGTTAATGAACTAAACAATGACGAAAGTATTTGTAATTCTTCTCTACGCGAGTTATTATCTAGCTTGCCAACCGAGTTTAATTTTAATGCTAAATAATTGTATTTTATGATAGAATTATTGGGGTCAATATCCCTCAATTCATTAAATTTTATAAGTTTATCTGCATCATTATTTATATGCAAATATTTATTATTTAATAAAGCAATGTATTGTTTAGTATTAGGTATTGGCACTGCCATAAATTTATCATAACTAACCTTACCTGCTTGGTACAAATTAATTAATGCTGTTTGATTACTTAATGCTCGTTTTACATCTTTCTTTTCAATTGCTTTTTGAATGCGGTATGCCCAATAATCATCTTCACTCAATTTTTTTAAATCAAACGCTACTCGCATATCAATACTTGCAAAACGCTCGGATTGAAGAATATGCTCAATTTTACGTAACAATGCAGTATCACTATTTAACCTTTGGCGAACATAAGCAGGTGTGCTATCTGCCAAATAATAATAGTTAGTTAACACAATTTGTTTTTTAAATAAATTCCACGAATCACCTTGACTAATGGTGTATTTAATTTTAGTGCCTGCTTGCTGTTGCTCTAAAACTTTTACAATGCTCGATGACCTTTTTTGTTGCAACTCAAAGTTCTTTACCGAGTCTCCTTCAAGCGATGAATAAGCTATAATTTTTATTTCTTGAATGATAAATTTAGGCTCATTTAGGCTATCAATTATTGGTTCGATATCGTTTTGTTTATATTCAAACTTATTTCTTTCAAAAGGAATAGTCCATTTTAGTGTTTTAACTTCAATAAAAGGCTCTGGACTTTTAGCTGTTTGTGTATCTAAAAGTAACGGCAAATCCTCAAAAGCAATAGGTGTAAAGTATGGTTTTAGCCTGTTTAGCTTATCATAAAAATCATACACTTCGCACTTTACTTTTTCGTCACAATATTTTACTACTTTAATTCCAATTTCAAAATCATCCGAAAACCCTTCAGGCAATTTATCTATTGCCAAATCGCCTTTTGCTTTAAGTCCGCTAAGTTTAATAGGACGTAAGCCAATTTGCAAACCAGCTTGCGATGCAGCACCAAGCGAAATATTATAAGACGTATTGCATGGAAACTGGGATTTTTCGATAATATAAATCAACAAGCGATCATTGTTATCTGCAATAAGCTTCGATGTATTTCTATCATCACTAATAAAGTACTTTTTAAAATCTTCTTTTAAATAAAGCCTTTTATCTTTTATATAAAACCCTTTATCAATATCAACCTTACTATATAAAACTTTTAAATCATCATACGGATTGCATACTGTACCATCATCGCATTTACCAAACAAGCAATTTATTTTACAACCGGTGCGTCTTAACCACCAATGAAAAGCATGTGTACTTACTTTGTAATTTTTGTCTAATTCTTTACTGTGTGCAGTGGTATTATTTATTATATTAATATCACCCATTACAATACAAAAATATACCCTGTTCGTTATCGGATCAAAAGAACCACGCACTCCAGCATAATAAATATCGGGGCGGCTATACAATTTTTTGTAGGTTGTTTTATTTATTTTTTTGATAAGTTTTGCCAATATTTCACCAGTACTTAACTCTACTCCTCGCGAATTTTTTACTGTTTCGCTAAAAATAATTTCGTGCGGTACACCATCTTTTATTCCACCAAAAAAAGTAACCCTTAAGGCTGCTGTACTTTTCTTAGTTTCCTTTTGAGTATTTGTTTCAGATTTAACTGTAACACAATAATTAGCTTGATCTTGTGCCGTATTTTCCATCACTTCTGTAAGCACCAACTCTTCCATGTCCAACAACAATCGTTGCGCATTTATATGGCTATATAATGCGCTATTAAGCGAGTCGATGTCAACATCTTGAGCCTTTACAGATAGACCCATAATAAGTACAATTAGTACTTGTAATGGTTTATTAATGTATGTTTTCAATTGTGTTAAATTTGTTACAATATACAAATTGTAATGAATTGTCAAATAAATATGCTATATTATAAAATAAATATGCGTATAGTAAAACATACACCCCATCTAAAATATCAAGTAATAAGGTTAAGTTTGCAACATAATAATCAATACAAAAAATCATGATAAGTGAAGTATTAAAATCATTAAACATCCTAGAAATTAATCACGGTACATCTACTGGTACTAAACATTTTAGTAGTGATGATGCTACAATAAAGGAAATTTTTTCGCCTGTTGATGGCAAGCTAATAAGTAAAATAAAATACACCACTCCTTCCGAATACGAAAAGGTAATAAATACGGCCAACGAAGCATTTAAAACGTGGAAGAAATTACCAGCCCCAAAACGTGGTGAAATAGTTAGGCAATACGGAAACCTATTGCGAGATTACAAAGAACCATTGGGTAAATTGGTGAGTTACGAAATGGGTAAAAGCTACCAAGAAGGCTTGGGCGAAGTACAAGAAATGATTGACATTTGCGATTTTGCAGTTGGTGTTTCGCGCCAATTATATGGCTTAACTATGCATAGCGAACGCCCAGACCACAGAATGTACGAACAATGGCATCCTCTTGGTATTGTTGGTATAATATCAGCATTTAATTTTCCGGTAGCAGTTTGGAGCTGGAATAGCATGTTAGCTGCAATTTGTGGTGATGTTTGTGTTTGGAAACCTTCCGAAAAAGCTCCTTTAAGCGGTATTGCATGCCAAAACTTAATGGCTACTGTATTAAAAAACAATAACCTACCTGAAGGCATTTTTTGTATTATAAATGGCGACTACAAAATTGGTGAATTAATGACCAAAGACGAGCGTGTGCCATTAATTTCGGCAACAGGCTCTACACGTATGGGTAAAATTGTAGGACAAACTGTTGGTGCACGTTTGGGCAAAAGTTTATTAGAGTTAGGCGGTAACAATGCAATTATTTTATCTCAACATGCAAATTTAGACATTGCTGTGCGTGCTGTTGTGTTTGGTGCTGTAGGTACTGCTGGGCAACGATGTACATCTACTCGTAGGTTAATTATGCACAGCAGCGTGTATGATAAATTTAAAGATACTATTGTAAAAGCTTATGCGCAATTAACTATTGGCGACCCATTAAATCCTAAAAATTTAGTTGGGCCATTAATTGATAAAGATGCGGTGAATGCTTATTTAAATGCAATTGAAAAAGCTAAGCAAGAAGGAGGCAAGGTACTTTGTGGTGCTGAAGTTTTAAGCGGTGCTGGTTATGAAAGTGGTTGTTATGTAAAACCAACAATAATTGAAGCTGAAAATCATTTTGAAATTGTGCAACATGAAACCTTTGCACCAATTTTATATATTATGAAATACAATACCATTGATGAGGCTATTGCACTGCAAAATGGAGTTCGTCAAGGTTTAAGTTCATCAATATTTACAGATAACTTACAAGAGGCCGAAGCATTTTTAAGTGCTGCTGGAAGTGATTGCGGAATTGCTAATGTAAACATTGGAACTAGTGGTGCTGAAATTGGAGGGGCTTTTGGCGGTGAAAAAGAAACTGGTGGTGGCCGCGAAAGTGGAAGTGATAGCTGGAAAGCATACATGCGCAGACAAACCAACACCATCAACTATGGAAAACAATTGCCTTTAGCACAAGGCATTGAGTTTAACATTTAGTTTTTGGCAAACATTTTGTTAATTCATCAGTACTAATATTACCAATATGAAAAAGTTTGTTATCATTTTATGTGTTTTAGTAGGTGTGGCTATAGCCCAAAATGCACCAATACAAGAACCCAAACGCGATCAACCAAAATACGAAATAACCAAAGTTACCAATACCGCTTTTACCTATGGCGAAAAGTTAACATACAAGGTATATTACGGTTTAATAAATGGAGGAACGGCCGAGTTTGAAGTAGGAGACAAACCTGCAAAAGTAAATAACAGAAATACGTATTATATTAAAGTATTTGGTAAATCTACTGGTATGGTTGATATGATGTTTAAGGTAAAAGACCAGTTTGAATCATACATGGATGAAGAGGCATTAATACCTTGGAAAGCTACTAAAAATGTAAGAGAAGGTGGTTATAAGGCTATAGACTTAGTACTTTTTGACCATGAAAATGGCATTGCAAATAGCCACCAAAAAGGTAAACTTGAAATTGGTGAACGTACCCAAGATATTGCTTCGGCAATTTATTTTGCCCGCTCTACTGATATGACAAATGCTAAACCTGGTGATGTTTTTCCTGTAAACTTTTATTTGGATGGAAAAAACTATCCTTTACGATTTAAGTATGTTGGTAAAGAAATAATTAAAACCAGTTTAGGCACATTTCGTACTTTAAAAGTAAAACCACAATTATTAGAAGGCCGTATGTTTAAAGATACTGATGCTTTAACCTTGTGGGTTACTGACGATGAAAATAAAGTGCCAATTAGGGCAGAAAGTGAAATTTTTGTTGGCTCCGTTAAAATGGATTTAGCAAGCTTTAGTGGATTAAGAAACCCACTAACTTCTAAAATAAAATAGCTAATTAGGTAAGTTTATTTACAAAAAATCCGTAGCAAAATTTAATTTGTTACGGATTTTTTTATGGTAATTGGAAAGTTTAAAATGCGAAATAATCGGGAGAATTAACCTTAATAAATAGGCAAACTATATTTACCCAACGTCTTCCCTACTCACTTTTATTAATGGGCTAGATGCTTTTATTTTATTCATCAACTCATCCAATTGAGCCGTATCATACACCTCCAGCTCAATATTTCCCTCAAACATTCCGGCTTTAGATGAAATATGAATAGCATGCATATTTATTTGTAACTGCTTACTTATGGTATCGGTAATAATACTTACAATACCTACGCTATCTATACCTTCTACTTTAATGTGGGTAGTAAATGCTTTGTTCTTTTCAAATATCTGATTTGCCCACTTGGCCTTTATTATACGATAACCATAGTTACTCATTAAACTAATAGCATTGCTACAATTGGTTCTGTGAATTTTTACGCCATCTCCAACAGTTATAAAACCAAAAATTTCGTCACCAGGAATTGGGTTACAACATTTACTAAAAGTGTATGGTAAATCACTATCATCGCCAATAATAACTCCATCTTTAGGCAAATTTTTAACATTAACTTGACTTGCAGACTTCTCTTCTTTTTGCTGTTTTACCTCTTGTTGATGGGCTAGTTTTTGTTGCTTTACATATTCTAAGATTTCGGAAATATGAATTTTTGTTTTATCAATCCTTTCATCTGCAATCTGTGCATATAGCTCGCTAACTGTAGGTAAGTTATAATAGGTAATTAAATCTTGTAAAGCTTCGCTATTAAATGCTATTTTTTCGTGAGTAAATTTACGTTCTAAAATTTCTTTGCCCAATCCAGAAGCGCGCATTTTGACCTGCTTTTGCCAATCCCTTATTTTACTTTTTGCTTTAGCTGTAACTACATAATTTATCCAATCATCTTTAGGCACTTGTTTGGTTGATGTAATAACTTCTACCTGATCTCCATTTGATAAAATATGATTAATGGGAACTAGTTTATTATTTACTTTTCCACCAATACATTTTTCACCTAATTGGGTATGCACATCAAACGCAAAATCTAAAATACTTGCGTTAGCTGGTAATTTGCGTAGTTCACCTTTTGGTGTAAAAACAAAAATTTCATCAGCAAAAAAGTTCATTTTAAAATCATCCAAAAAGTCTAATGCATTTTGGTCAGTATTTTCTAAAATTTCACGCACCCTCGATAACCACTCTTCTAATCCAGCTTCTTGATTTGTATTATTGTTATCTTTGTATTTCCAATGTGCTGCATATCCTTTTTCGGCAATTTCGTCCATCCTTCGTGTACGCACTTGCACTTCAACCCATTTTCCTTTAGGCCCCATAACCGTGGTGTGCAAACTTTCGTAACCATTTGCTTTTGGCGAACTAACCCAATCTCTTAACCTATCAGGATTTGGCCTATAATTATTGGTAACCACAGAATATACCTTCCAACAACCCGACTTTTCATTTTCAAATTCAGTATCAATAATAATTCGTATTGCAAATAAATCATATACCT
The DNA here is from genome assembly GCA_018058165.1 of Bacteroidia bacterium. Classification (GTDB taxonomy): domain Bacteria; phylum Bacteroidota; class Bacteroidia; order UKL13-3; family UKL13-3; genus UBA6183. The sequence goes on along the minus strand of JAGPCI010000093.1, from coordinate 1,854 downwards.
CTTCAAAAGGTATATTTTGCACTTTCATTTTATTTAAAATAGAATGAATAGATTTAGGCCTACCTTTAATTTCATACTTAAATCCCTCCTCATCCAAATCTTCAATTAAAGGTTCAATAAACTGTTTTACGTAGCGACTCCTCTGCGATTTTGTTTCTTGTAACTTGTTTTTAACAAAGTTATATTTTTCTGGTTCTAGGTATTTGGTTGATAAATCTTCAAGTTCAGTTTTTATCGCATACAGTCCCAATCGATGGGCAAGTGGTGCATAAACATATTGAGTTTCACTTGCTATTTTTAATTGCGATTTCGAACTCATTGAGTCGAGGGTACGCATATTATGCAGCCTATCAGCCAACTTTATTAATATTACCCTTACATCTTCACTTAATGTTAAAAGTAATTTTTTAAAGTTTTCGGCCTGTATTGATTTGTCTTGTTGTTCAAATACTCCAGATATTTTGGTTAATCCATCAATTATTACTGCAACCTTTTTGCCAAAATTAAGTTCAATAACATCTAAGGTTATTTCTGTATCTTCAACCACATCATGCAATAAGGCACATATTATAGATGTAGCTCCTAATCCAATTTCTTCGCCACAAATTTGCGCAACTGCAATTGGATGAAAGATATAAGGCTCTCCAGACTTTCTGCGCATAGTTTTGTGCGCATCAACCGACATTTCAAATGCTTTACGAATTTGTTTCCTATCAGCCGAATCTAAATTTCGTTTACAGGCCTTAATTACATTTCTATATGCTTTTACTATTTCTTTATTTTCTTTTTCTACATCAATTACTAGCTGCATAACTATCAATTTATCATTAACAATAAGGGCAAAGGTAGGTATTTTAAATCATACCCATTTTTTTAGAATACTCAATATATTAACACTGTATGCAATTGTTTGGTTTAAAATAATACAGTTAAAATTTCACCCGAAAAGCAAATTTAATATCTACAAAAAAAAATTTGTAATAACCATTTTTCGACTTACATTTGCAGTCCTTTAAAAAAGCAAAAGGCGTAATTGTTATAACGATACCCATTGAAATAACAAAATTTTAGGATAACCAATTATTCTATTTTATTACAACAAATGCTGTTACAAAAGAATGCGCATGTGGCGTAATTGGTAGCCGTGCCAGACTTAGGATCTGGTGCCGAAAGGCGTGGGGGTTCGAGTCCCTCCATGCGCACAAATAAGAATACGAAAGAGACTGACCTTAAAAATCAGTCTTTTTTTATTAACACACAAATTTGAATATGAACGTTACTTTTGATAAAAAAGACGCCTTAAATGGCACCATTTCAGTAAACATATCAGGTGCAGATTATGCTAAAGATATTGAAACTAAATTAAAAGATTTTCAAAAACGTGCCAACATTCCTGGATTTCGTCCGGGTATGGCCCCAAAAGGCATGATTGAAAAAATGTATGGTACAACCGTTTTACTTGAAGCCATTAATAGTGCAGCAAGCCGTGGTTTGTTTGATTACATTGAAGCCGAAAAATTAAACATTTTAGGACAACCTGTATTAACAGAAGATACTAAAGTAGATGAGCTAGTAAAAGGCAACGAATATGTTTTTAAGTTTGATGTAGGTTTATCGCCAGAAATTAACTTAAACATTTCTGATAAAGATGTATTTACTAAACTAAAAGTTGTTGTTTCTGAAGCTCAGATTGACGAAGAAGTTGACCGTTTACAAAAACGTTCGGGAAATTTAATGGATGTTGATACCGCTACTGATAACGATATTGTATACACAACCATGTCCGAGTTAAACGACAATGGCGATGTACTTGAAGGTGGTGTATTCTCTGACTCAACACCAATTTTAATTCAA
>JAGPCI010000092.1 GCA_018058165.1 Bacteroidia bacterium | reverse complement strand
GTACTTTTGGTCAGTTCTTAGCAACCGATGCACTTACTCCATTACCTGTTAAATTGGTAACCTTTATTGGTAAGGCCAGCAATAAAAATGCTGACTTAATGTGGCAAACTGCTACCGAGAAAAATGCAAGCATGTTTGAAGTGTATGCTGCTGTTGATGGTAAAAACTACCATGCAATTGGCGAAGTTAAAGCTAAAGGAAATACCAATAGTGTTTCAAATTACAACTTCACTGATATTAATGCTTTAGCTAACAACAACAAAGTATATTACAAACTTAAAATGATTGATGTGAATGGTGAATTTGAATGGAGTAATATTGTTGTTTTAAGTAATAATAATGCTAACCAAACAAGTGTTGAAGTTTATCCTAATCCGTTTAATAATAATGTAACGGTAAGTTTAACTGATAACACTAAAGCTACTATCGAAATTGTAAGCGTTGATGGTGTAAATGTTTACAACACCACTGCCAATACTAATAAAGTAGAACTTAACTTAAACCAATTAAGCCAAGGCGTTTACTTTGTTAAAGTTACACAGAATGGTAACACATCTGTGCAAAAATTAGTTAAACAATAAGATTAAGTTTAAGTTTAATTTTAAGTTAATCTTTTTATTAAAAGCGCCCCGAAATCGGGGCGCTTTTTTATTGGCTAAGCTTTAACATGGCTTAACTTTAACCAAAGCGGGAATTAATAAATACATTTTAACTAAATTTTAATCCTATTATCATTATTATAATATCTTAATAATGTATTACTTATATATAAATTGAATTAGATGGCAAACAAAACACAACCGATTTGTATTTATAAACATCTATAAAATGTCGCAGCATCATTTATTTAATATCTTAGCTGCACAAAAATTAACAATTAAAAACTGTTAATCAGAACAGTTAAAATAAACTAAAAAACGGTTTTACAATTTTCAAAAACACAATTAAATTAAATGTATAAGCCAGAGCGAATACTGGCGCTCAAGGCAAACAGACAACAAAAACATAACTAAAACAATTATTAATACAGAATTCTAAATTTAAATATTATGCAAAAACTCAACAAACATCGACTAACAAAAACATTTTCTATTAATGTACAAGCTACATTCTTTTTGCTGCTTGCTACATTATTTTCAGCAACTGCTTTCGGGCAATCAAGTAACTTAGCACTAACAGCAATAGCCACGCATAGCGGAGGTGGTGCAACACAATATGCCCCTGCCAGCTATAATGATAACGATTTCGTTACATGGGGTTGGGTTTCTACTAATGGATGGATTGAATACACTTGGCCTACTCCTGTATCTATAAACAAAGTGGTATTTCACAAAGCCTCAAGGGCATTTACGTCTTGTACAATTGAGTATTGGAACGGTTCTGCTTACACAACTATTCAGTCTGGTTACACCCCTTCACCTTCTGCAATAAATACGAGTGACTCTATCTCTTTTACAACAGTAAACACAACAAAAATAAGATTTAATAGTTTGGCGGGAACTAATCCAGCATTTTTTGAAATAGGTGTATATAAGCCTGTTACACCTGCTCCCAATAACGCTGGAATTTCAGAATTTGTTTCACCAAAATCATTTTGCGCGGGTAACCACGACATAAAAGTTAAATTAAGAAACAATGGAAACAATGTATTAAACAATGTAAACATTGCTTGGACAATTGATGGAATACCTCAAACACCAATCTCATGGGTTTCACCACTTGATACTTTTGGTGGTAGTTTATATCCTAATGATACAATAATAACACTTGGCAATAGGAGCTTTGGAAATACAGTGCAAGCTATAAAAGCTTGGACGGAGTTCCCTAACTTTTTTCCAGACACCGTTAATACTGACGATACAGTTAGCGTGGTTTTAAGGTCTGCTTTATCTGGTACTTTTACCATTGGCGGTGTTGGTGCTGATTATGCAACTATTGCTGCGGCAGCCAACGATTTAAGTGCATTTGGCGTTTGTGGTCCGGTTGTTTTTAATGTAAACCCAACAGCAGGCCCATACGCAGGTAATTTAGCATTTGCTTCAATTGCCGGAACATCATCAATTAATACCATAACCTTTAATGGTAATGGTGCTACAATATCAAGCACGGTAAGCCCAATTGTTAGTTTTAATAACGTTAATTATGTTACTTTAGATAGCTTCACTATTTTGGGTGGACCTGCCTTTGTGGGAGGTGGCGTGCATGTTACTGGTGGCTCGCATCACTTAACTTTTAATCGTAATACTATAAGCGTTAATACTACCGCCACAACTACCACTAACTATGGTTTTGCTGCATCTGGTTCGCCAACTGCTGCTACTACTGTGGGAAATAACGCCCAATACATCACTTTTACTAACAACGAAATTATTGGCGGGTATTATAGCTTTAACTTAATAGGCAATACTGGCTATTCAAATAATTATGGACACCATGTAGCAAACAATATTTTTAGAGATTTTTATACTTATGGTGTTTATGTGTTACATGGCGATAGTATTGAAATCGTAAATAATGATGTCAATCGTGCCAGTAGATCAACTTTAACTACTTTATATGCAATCTATTCAAGCACAAGTAGATTCTTGAAAATACAGAAAAATAAATTGCACGATTTTGGGGCTGCCTCATACAGTGCCTACCCTATTTATATTGCAAATTGTGTTAATAGCACTGGTTACGAAACCGAAATATCAAATAATTTAATTTACAATGTTGGACAAACTGCTGGTATCTTTTACGGTATATATAGCCTTACAACAGCATTAAACAACGTAAATATTTATCATAATACTATTCAATACGATGTTCCCACTGCAAGTACTAGTGCAATTAGGGCTTTGTTTTTAAGTGTAGCTATTACTAATGTTAATGTAAAAAATAACATTATTAATATTTCTGGTGGTGGTACTGGTATAAAAACAGGTATATATGTTACCACTGCGTCTGCCTCATTTAACTCCGACAACAATAATATTATTGTAAACACCACTTCAAATAACAATGTTGGTTATTGGAACGCAGCAACAAGGGTTAGTTTAGCCGATTGGCAAACAGCTTCTGGACAAGATGCTAACTCAAATGATATAAACCCACAGTTTACAAACTTAGCCGCTGGTAATTTAAAGCCTCTCTCTGTTCCATTAGATAATTTAGGAACTGCTGTTGGTGTAACCACAGATATTGATAACGCTCCTAGATCATTATCATTACCAGATATTGGTGCTTACGAGTTTACCACAGCACTTAGCTGTAGCGGAACACCTGATGCTGGTAATGCGATTAGCAATGTGAGTTATGCTTGTGCTACACAAACCATTAATTTAAATATTGATAGTGCAACAAACGCACTTGGTTTAAAATACCAATGGTTGGTTTCTACATCGGGTGCAACAGGAACTTATGCTCCATTATTAAATGATACTTTAAGAGCATTATCTCGCTCACAAACTACAACAAACTGGTATAAATGTATTGTAAGTTGTTTATCAAATTACGACACTTCTGCTGCGGTAACAGTAAGAACAACTACTACTCCATTTAGTGGAACATATACCATTAATAAAAATGCGGCACAAACCAGCACCAACTATACCGATTTTGCTTCACTTATTGAAGAATTAAAGTGTGTAGGTGTAACTGGCCCAGTTACGTTCAATGTAATTAGCAATAGCGGCCCTTATGATGCGGGTGTTCAATTTGGAAACATACCAAATGCATCAGCAACCAATACCATTACATTTAACGGAAATGGCAACACCATTACAGGTAGTGTTAGTCCACTAGTTTCGTTTAACAATACTTCGTATGTAACTTTAGATAGCTTTAATATTGTTGGAACTACTGGATACGCAGGCTTTGGTATACATGTTACTAACCAATCTAGTTATTTAACCTTTACACATAATGTTATAAACGTAGGTACCACCTCTACAGGAACAACCAATGCTGGTTTTGTTGCATCGGGTTCAATAGCAGCAGCTACTACCGCTGGTAACAACGCCCGTTTTATAACATTTACTAACAATGAGGTTATAGGTGGATATTATAGCGTTAATTTTATTGGAGAAGCGAGTTATTTAAATAATGCTGGGCACAATATTAGTAACAATATTATTAGAGACTTTTACCTTTATGGTGTGTACCTATCAAATGCTGATAGTATTGTTGTGCATAACAATGATATAAACAGAGCTAACAGAACAACCTTGAGTACTTTTTATGGTATATACTTAGCTACAGCTCGTAATATTAAAGTAACCAACAATAAAATACACGATGCAGGTAATGGAACGTATACTGCATACCCTGTTTATGTTACCACATGTGTAAATACCACTGGTTTTGAAACAGAGTTTACTAACAATACCTTATATAACATTAATACTACTGGTTTGATGTATGGTTATTATTTACTAGGTACAAGAGATGGTATGAAGTTTTATCATAACACCATTGATTTAAACTTACAATCTAGTACCGGTACCGTTAGGGCTATATTTATAAGTACTGCCCCTACTAACCATGACTTTAAAAACAATATCATAAGCATTAGAGGTACTGGAACTGGAGCAAAACATTTGATATATGCAAGTGCTGTTTCTCCTACGGTAGCTTCTAATTACAATGTTTTACACATGGATGCAACTGGCGGAACTAACTTTATAGGATTTGTAGGTGCCAACCAAACCACTTTGGCCGACTGGAGAACTGCTAGTTTATTAGATTCAAACTCTGTTGCTGTTAACCCTGTATTTACAGCTTCTGCTTTGGGTAATTTAACACCACTATCAATCAATGCAGATAATATTGGAACACCAATAGGTGTTTTAACCGATATTAATGGTAACATTAGATCAACTACCACACCTGATGCTGGTGCATACGAGTTTACTGGTATTTCTGGCGACATAAGGTTATTAGACGCAAGTTTAAAACGCTCTAGTGCTTGTTATAGCACTACCGATTCTATATTTTTAGAAGTGAGAAACTTAATTGGAAGTACTGTTGATTTTGCGGTTGACCCTTTAACCATTAGATGGAACATTACAGGACCTGTTAACTCAAACGGTAATTTGGTATTGAATACTGGGACTTTAGCCGTTAGTGCATCTGTTATTGCATTTAACAGCAATATCGATTTATCTGCTCCAGGAACCTACAATTTAACTGCTTATATTGAGCCTAATGGCGTAAATAATGCGCTAAGTAATGATACCTTGATTATCAATTCAGCCATAGTGGTTCAACCAATTTTATCGGTGGTTCAACGCAACTTCAATGTTTCAGGCCCTAATGATACGGTTGTAATTCAAGCTAATTCGACTTTATTTCCTGGTGGCGGATTTATGTTTACAGAAGTTTGTCATTTTAAAACCACTACCGGAGCTCCAGTCGGAGGCTGGCCTGCGTACCACGTTGCTGATGATTATGTTGAGATAACAGGTGTACCTAACTCTGATTTAGGAGGATTTATATTAGAACAATGGAATGCAACTACATTAATTAGCACGCATACCTTCCCTACTGGAACTATTTTAAGCCCTAATGGAACTGCTATTATTGCAGTAGGTACAGTAGGAGCAAGTGTGAATTCATCTACTAACTTCTACTATCTAGGAAATGGTAGTTACACAGGTACTTTCGATTCAGGAATAACCCCTACAGGACGTATATTGAAAAACTCTTCAGGGGGAATTATTGATGTTGTTACCTACAGTGGTAACTCTAGTTACACTTTCCCTGCTGCTGCTGGTGTTACTGCATTGGATTGGTCAGGATTTATGCCAACATCAACAAGCACATGTGGACTTAAATTAATTGGTAACGACCTAAACACACCAACCAATTGGGTTGTAAGTAGTGCAACCAATCCTCAAGACCCAAATATTGTAAATACAGGTGTTACTGTTCCAAGCCCAACTACATTAACTGGTTTTGGATGGACTTTAGCGGGTTCGCCTGTAAGCTCAACTCCGCGCACCACTGTTGGCCCTTGGACAACTCCTGGTATTTATGCTTATGTGGCTTCATACACCAATGCTTGTGGTACTTTTTATGACACCGTTTTTGTTACAGCAGCTAGCACAGTGCCAGTTAAACTTGCTACCTTTATTGGTAAAAACAATGGTTTAAATGCCGACTTAATGTGGCAAACTGCTACTGAGAAAAATGCTCGTTTGTTTGAAGTACACGCTTCAGTTGATGGTAAAAACTTTAATTCAATTGGCCAAGTAAAAGCTACCGGAAACAGCAATGTAACCAATACGTATACTTTTACTGATGTAAATGCTTTAGCTAACAACAACAAGGTGTATTACAAACTAAAAGCCGTTGATTTTGATGGTGCATTTGCTTGGAGTGAGGTTGTAATTGTTACAACTAAAAACACCAACAACACCAACATCGAAGTATATCCTAATCCGTTTAACAATAACGTAACTGTTAGTTTAACCGATAATACACCTGCTACTATTGAGGTAGTAAACATGCAAGGTGTAAGTGTTTATAACAACACTGCAAATGCCGTTAATGGATTTGTTGATGTTAACTTAAACCAATTAAGCCTAGGCGTTTACTTTGTTAAAGTTACACAAAATGGCAACACAATTGTGCAAAAATTAGTTAAACAATAAGTTTAATACTAAAATAAACTAAAACTAAAAGCGCCCCGAAATTCGGGGCGCTTTTTTTTGTTTAATAAATTGGTTTTAGCAATAACAAAGATGTTTAACCCAAATTACGCATTGAAAATGCATAATCGATAAAGATACTGTAAATCAGTTTTATGCAAAACTGCTAACATTTTCCTTATCGAAATTAACCCAACTAAATCAAGTAGTTCGATTTTTCACAATACAAATTGTAAAAGCATAACTTTTATCCTTCAATATAGATTTACTCATCACTCTTCGTTTTTCTCTTTTTACAAATCGCTTTCCACTTTTCACCTTTCATTCCTAATTTTTCAATTTTCTTCATAATAATAAGAGTAATCAATTCCTTTCATAAACATTTCGCGGCTGTGTATCTCTGTGGTTAGGGCGTTTTTAATTATTTTAAGCAATTCACTACTATCAACTGTACTTATTATCATGGCATTCATATAACTGTCTTTGCTTATTTTACTCCAATCTACACAGCATTTTATTTGTTTTTTCAACATCAAATCCAACCATATACGGGTGCTTCTGCCATTGCCTTCCATAAAAGGGTGGGCAATATTCATAGCAGTATATTTAGCTACTATTGCATCTAAATTAATTTCTGGCATTGCTTCAATTTTTTCTAAATGCGTTTCTAAATAATGTGCAGGCGTAAATCTAAAACCTCCTTTGGCAATACTTTTATTTCTTAATTGCCCAGCAAAATCGTATAAACCACCAAATAAATAGGCATGAATTTGCTGCAAACCTTTGGTTGTACCAACCTCTATGCTATCAATAAAACTGGTTTCAAAAAGTGCATACGCTTTTGTTTTGCTTTTGCCATCTATACTTTCATCGCTATATGTAAACCAATCAATAAACCTGTTGGCTTTTTTACTCGGAAACTCTTTACCTAAGGCTTTTACGCCTTCGTAATCAAGCATATCGGTTAAATAACGCTTACCATCCATTGCCGATAATTTCAGTTGGGTAGTGGCACTACCCAACTCGCTATTTTCCTTTTTTAACTTGGCTTTTAAGTATTTCCAATAGTTACGGTTTTTGTTGTAGTCATCTTGGTCACGCAATACAGCTACAATATCTAGCACAGAAAACCACCATTTGGAATTTGCATCATCCCAAACAGCACGAACTTCTCTGTCGTCAAAAAACCGAATGGATATTTTGTGATTAGTGCTCATACCCTAATTCAGAATGGTTTAACGGTTTGGTATAATTCAATTGCTATCTGCATTTACTCAGTATGGTTTACGGCCAGTGTAGCCATTTTATCGTTTATTGTCTGTTGGTTTTACCAAATCTTTTCATTCAAAAACAACCTCACATTTACTATTATTCAAATATAATTTTATTGGCGACTATTTGCGATTGTGAATGAATATTCCATTAGATACTGCTGTTGGTGGTCGGTTTTATGATTGTCTATTCCTCTTTTTCAACCCATATAATTGCTATGACTTTATAAAGAAGTGCAAATAAATTAGAATAATCTTATTTACAACTTTATACAAACATTCTTTGTTTCGGTAAAAAAACGCAATGCTTCTAAACCGCCTTCGCGCCCTACTCCACTGCTTTTTACACCACCAAAAGGTGTACGTAAATCGCGCAACAACCAACAGTTAATCCAAACAATACCAGCCTTAATTTCTGCCGACATTTTATGTGCACGTGTTAAGTTCTCTGTCCAAATGGTAGAAGCTAATCCATACTCGGTTGAGTTGGCCATCATCAAAGCTTCTTCGTCTGTATCAAAAGGTGTAATGGTAACAACCGGCCCAAAAATTTCTTCCTGATTTGTTCTGCAATCGAAGCTTAATCCTTCTATTATTGTGGGTGCAATAAACCATCCATTTGCGCAATCACCATCAACTTTAACTACATCGCCACCGCATAGTATAGTTCCACCTTCTTGC
>JAGPCI010000091.1 GCA_018058165.1 Bacteroidia bacterium | reverse complement strand
ATGTAACCAAATGGCAAAGTGCCAATAATGCAACCTTTACAGGCGCAACAGATATAGCAAACACAACAACAACATTAACTCCAACAGGAGTAACCTCAACTACTTATTATAGAGCAGTGGTTCAAAGTGGTAGTTGTGCAGTAGCAAATTCAGCATCGGTAACTATTACAATAAGTCCATCACCAGTTGGAGGTACCATAACAGGAACTAATGCAGTTTGTTCAGGAAACTCTCCAGGTACATTAACACTAGGAGGACATACAGGCAATATATCAAATTGGCAGAGTAAAACTGCTAGTAGCTGGACTGATATTAGTAATACAACAGCAAGTTATAATCCAGGAAACCTTAGTATTACCACTCAGTATAGAGCAGTATTAACATCAGGTTCTTGTGCTGCAGATACATCAGCAGTATTTACAGTAACAGTTACACCAAGTTCTGTTGGTGGCTCTATTTCATCGAACCAAACAATTTGTGCTAACAACCCAGTTACACAATTAACTTTAAGTGGTCATGTTGGTTTTGTTACAAGATGGCAAAGTGCAAACAATGCAATATTTACAGGCGCAGCTGATATATCAGGAACTACAGGGTCAACAACCTATACGCCAACAGGAGTTACCTCAACTACTTATTACCGTGCGGTAATACAAAGTGGTGCATGTACGGCAGTAAATTCTTCAGCGGTTACCATTACAGTTAATCCTTCGCCAATTGGAGGATCAGTTACGGGAACAAGTTCAGTATGTTCAGCAACATCTCCTGGAGCGTTAACATTAAGTGGTCACACAGGTACTATTACTTTATGGCAAAGCAATAGTGGTAGTGGTTGGATAAATATTAGTAATACTACCGCATCTTACAATCCTGGCAACCTTACAACAACTACACAATTTAGAGCTGTTTTATCATCAGGTTCATGTGTGGCAGATACTTCAACTGCTCACACGGTTTCTGTTACCACTGCATCTGTAGGAGGTACTGTAAGTTCAAACCAAAGCATTTGTTCAGGCGGAACCGTTGCAGCATTAAATCTAACAGGAAATACAGGTACAGTAACCAAGTGGCAAAGTGCAAACAATGCTACATTTACTGGTGCTACAGACATAAATAATACTACTACTACTTATACTCCAACTGGTGTTACAAGTGATACATATTACAGAGCAGTAGTAACAAATGGTGCTTGTGCTTCGGCAAATTCTAGCTCGGTATTAATTACTGTTGGCACACCATCTGCTGGAGGAAGTGTTAGTGGCAATCAAACAATTTGTGCTGGTGATGCAGTTACACAGTTATCACTTACAGGTAACACAGGTGCTGTAACTAAATGGCAAAGCTCAAGCAGCGCTGCATTTACAACCCCAGTAGATATTGCTAACACAACTACAACATACACCCCAACAGGTGTAACAACCACTACATATTACAGAGCAGTAATAACTAATGGCGGTTGTCCATCAGCAAATTCAACCTCAGCATTAATTACTGTAAACCCTGCCTCGGTAGGTGGAGTAATTGCAGGTAGCACACCAATTTGTACAAATGGAACAACTAATTTGTTCTTATCTGGACAAGTAGGTACCATTATTAAATGGCAAAGCGCTGTTTCTCCTTTCTCAACTTATAGCGATATAGCAAATACAACTTCATTATTATCTTCTTCAGGTATAACTCAAAATACCCGTTTCCGTGCCGTAATTCAAAATGGATCATGTGCTACAGTTAATAGTAACGAGTTTGAAGTTGCTGTAACAAATAGTGGAATTTGGACAGGTGCAACAAGTAGTAGTTGGAATGTTGCAACAAATTGGTGTGGTGGTGTTCCTACTGCAACAACCGATGTAGTGATACCTTCGGGCACACCAAACGGACCTTCAATAGATATTACCACCGCAGTGGCACGTAATATTACAGTTGATGCAGGTGCTACTTTAAACTTTACAGGAACTACAAACATTATCGACATAAAAGGTAATTTAGTAGTTAATGGAACATTTAATACCGTAAATGGTACAGTATCGTTAAGTGGTGCAGTTGCACAAAGTTTTGCCGGTATTACTTATGATAATTTAGTAATTAATAGTAACACAGTTAAAACCTTAACAGGCGATGCCAATGTTGCCAATAGCCTTACTTTAACATTAGGTATAGTTAATTTAAATGGATTTGTTTTAAGAACATTTAGTTTAACCAATATTACAGGTGGTGGCTCTTCGTCATACTTTGTAACAGGTACTGGTGGGTTGAAACAATTTGTTGGTGCAACACCTAAGTTATTCCACTTAGGAAGCAGCACTTCATATAATCCAGTTACTATTAACAATACAGGTACAACAGGAAACTTTACAGTTACCATGCTTGATGATATTTACAATAGTTACACGGGTTTAGTTGGGTCAAGCCCAATTGCAACAAACGTTTTACGCAGAACACTTAACATTGAAAAAGATTTTGTTGGGGCTGTTAGTGCAGATATTACTGTACAATGGAATGCTGTTGACGAATCGAGTTTAAATAGAACGCAACTAATAGTAGGTTGGTTTAATGGAGGTGTTTGGAGTAATACTGGTGCAGCAGTAACGGCAGCAACAGGTTCTAACCCTTATTTACACACCTTTAGTATTACACAAACTGGCTTATATGGTATTGGCGATGTTAATTCTCCTCTTCCAGTTAGTTTAGTTTCATTTGGTGCTAAATTAGTTAAAGGAATATCATTAGTTAGTTGGACTACTGCATCAGAAATTAATTTGAAAAACTTTGATGTGGAACGTTCGTTTGATGGACATAATTTCTCTAAAATAGGTGAAGTTAATGCCAAAGGTAATAGCAGCAGTAGATTGGATTATAGGTTTGTTGACGAAACCTCACCTGAGGCCTTAGCTGCAACCAATGTATTGTACTATCGTTTAAAACAACAAGATATCAGTGGACATTTCGAATACAGTAAAATTGTTTCGGTAAGCCATTTTAATGCAATTGTTTTTGATGTTATTGCTACAACTCCAAATCCATTTAATGACGAAGCAGAAATTAGCTACAAAACAAGTAGCAACAGCATTGTTCAAGTTCAGGTAACTGATGCGTTTGGTAAGTTGATTAAAACGGCAACCTTATCTCCAGAAATAGGTGCTAATGTTTACAAATTAGAACTTGATGATTTAAATGCTTCGGGTGTGTATTTTGTTAAAATAACACAAGATGGGAAATCGAAAATTGTAAAAGCAATTAAAAAATAGTTACTATTAACTTACAATATTTAAAAGCAGGCCATGTGCCTGCTTTTTTTGTTTTATATCTAGGAAAATCGGGTAACTGGCTGAGAGAAAGTTTTTATTTCTTATTTGCTCGTAAGGCTTTGTTTATGAGATTTTGATCAAGTATGATTTTAGATTCGATTGTGTTTTTTTACACCACTTTTTTTATTAATAAAGTGATTATACCTTATCCACAAAAAGATTAATTTTTGTGGGTATTTTCACAAGGTTATCAGCTAATAAAATTGTACTTTGCCACGTATTTTAAAAGCGAGTAAACTGTATGCTTTTACCGCAATTTTAGTATTATTGATTTTAAGAAAATAAATTACAAAATATACGCATGGCTGAAGACAGAATTATTTCTATTAACATTGAAGATGAAATGAAAACAGCTTACATCGATTATTCGATGTCGGTTATTGTTTCTCGCGCATTACCTGATGTACGTGATGGTTTAAAGCCCGTTCATCGTAGGGTGCTTTATGGTATGACAGAGTTAGGACTAGCATCAAACCGTCCTCATAAAAAATCTGCTCGTATTGTGGGAGAGGTGTTAGGTAAGTTTCACCCACATGGTGATAGCTCAGTTTATGATGCTATGGTGCGTATGGCGCAAGAGTGGAGTATGCGTTATATGCTTGTTGATGGTCAAGGTAACTTTGGTTCGGTTGATGGTGATATGCCAGCAGCAATGCGTTATACAGAAGCCCGTTTTCGCAAAATTGCTGAAGAACTTTTAATTGATATTGATAAAAATACTGTAGACTTTAGGCCAAACTTTGACGATAGTTTGCAAGAGCCAACAGTATTGCCGGCTAAGGTTCCTAACTTATTAATGAATGGTGCAAGCGGTATTGCTGTTGGTATGGCTACTAATATGCCTCCTCATAACTTATCAGAAGTTATAGATGGTATTATGGCCTATATTGATAATAACGATATAGAAATTTCAGAATTAATTAAACACGTTAAAGCTCCTGATTTTCCAACGGGTGGTATAATTTACGGTTACGCTGGTGTTAAAGATGCATTTGAAACTGGCCGTGGTCGTATAATGATGCGTGGTAAAGCCATTTTTGAAACAAGCAAAACAGGTAAAGAACAAATTGTAATAAACGAAATTCCTTTCCAGGTTAACAAAGCATCATTAATTGAACGTGCTGCCGAATTGGTTAACGAAAAAGTAATTGAAGGCATTAGCGATATCCGTGATGAGTCGGATAGAGATGGTATGCGTATTGTATTTGACTTAAAACGTGATGCAGTGCCAAATGTAATTTTAAACCAATTATATAAACACACCGCACTTCAATCTTCGTTTAATGTAAACAATGTGGCCTTAGTAAAAGGAAGGCCAGAGATGCTTAACTTAAAAGATTTAATTAAGTATTATGTTGAACATCGCCACGAAGTTGTGGTACGCAGAACCAAATACGAATTAGAAGAAGCTCAAAAACGTGCTCATATTTTAGAAGGTTTATTAATTGCTATTGATAACCTTGATGCAGTAATAAAAATTATTCGTGAAGCCGTTAATCCAGAAGAAGCCAGAAACCAATTAATGGCCAGCTTTAAGCTTTCAGAAATACAATCGAAAGCAATTTTGGATATGCGTTTGCGTGCTTTAACAGGCCTTGAACGTGATAAAGTAAAAGATGAATATGCTGAGTTAATGAAGTTGATTACGTATTTACAATCAATTTTAGATAACGAACCGTTACGTATGCAAATCATTAAAGATGAATTGACCGAAATGAAAACCAAATACGGTGACGAGCGTAGAACGGAGATTATTTATGCAGGTAACGAAATGAGTATGGAAGATTTAATTCCGGATGATGATGTGGTAATTACCATTTCGCATTTGGGTTATGTAAAACGTACTTTATTAAGTGAATACCGTACCCAAAACCGTGGGGGCCGTGGTTCTCGTGGAGTTTCAAAACGTGATGAAGATTTTGTTGAACACGTATTAATGGCTACAAACCATAACTATATTCTATTCTTTACCAACCAGGGTAAATGTTATTGGTTAAAAGTTTGGGAAATTCCTGAAGGCGAAAAAACATCTAAGGGTCGTGCAATTCAAAACTTAATTAACATAAGTAGCGAAGAAAAAGTTATGGCCTACTTAAATGTTAAAACTTTAAGCGATGAAGAGTATATTAAAAATACCAGTGTAGTAATGTGTACCGAACAAGGTACTATCAAAAAAACTACTTTAGAAGCATATTCTCGTCCGCGTGCAAATGGTGTTAATGCAATTAATGTTCGCGAAGGCGATATGTTGGTAGAAGCAAGATTAACAAACGGAACTTGCGAAATAATTATTGCAAGCCGCGAAGGTAAAGCCATTAGGTTTAACGAAAGTGGCGTTCGCCCAATGGGACGTACAGCAACTGGAGTTCGTGCAATACGTTTAGCAGAAGGCGATACTGTAATTGGTATGATAGCCATTGAAGATCCTAAGGTTACCAATGCATTAGTAGTTTCTGAAAATGGTTTAGGTAAACGTAGCGAAGTAGAAGATTACCGTATTACAAAACGTGGCGGTAAAGGTGTAATGGCAATGAATGTTACAGATAAAACTGGTAAACTAGTAGCCATTAAAGAAGTTGATGACACTAACGATATTATGATTATGACCAAAAAAGGTATAACCATACGTTTAAGTGTTAAAGATTTACGCGTGTTAGGTCGTGTTACCCAAGGTGTTCGTTTAATTAATATTGATGATAAAGATGCCATTGCATCGGTAGCTAAAATTAATTATGTAGAGGTTGATGAAGACGAATTTATAGAAGGTCAAATTGGCGAAGACGGATTACCAATTGTTAATATTGTAGAAGGAGCAACACCAACTAATATTGATAATATTGTAGAAAGGGCTTTGAATGATGCCGAAGACCAAGCCAACGAAGAAAAAGAAACCGATAAAACCGATGACGATACTAAAGAATAGTTTGTTATTGTAACTAAATATTAACGCCTCAATTTTGAAAGAAAAATTGAGGCGTTTTTTTGGAATGATGTGTTGTTTTTTAAACATCGAATCGATTTTTTTTAATTAACAAATTACTCAAAGTGCGTAATTATAATACCAACATTAATATTAAACACATCATGTTTATATTTGACTGAAATGACACAACTAAAACAACATACCATTGAAACCGAAAGATTGCTGTTAAAAGCATTTACTCCTGAGGTTTATTTTTATGCATTTAACAATCTAAATAACACAGAAATTAAGGAGTTATTCGGCCATACATCTGATGAGGAGTTGGCTGTAGATAAAGACCGTTATGAGAATGGTTTAACCACGTTTAACAAGGATGTTTTATTCTTTCAAATTCGCGATAAATTAACAAATAGGTTTATGGGCTGGTGTGGTTACCATACTTGGTATTTTACACATTTTAGAGCAGAGGTTTTTTACAATCTAAATGATGAAAATGATAGGAGGAAAGGGGTGATTTCTGAAGCGCTTTTAGAGGTGTTAAAATACGGATTTAATGAGATGAAATTGATAAGGATTGAAGCTTTTGTAGCATTAGAAAATGAGGCATCAATTGCTACCCTTAAAAAGTTTGGATTTAAGCAAGAAGGTGTATTTCGCAAGCATTACCATTATCAAGGAGAAAACACCGATTCGATTGCCTATGGTTTGCTAAAAGAAGAGTATTGTTATGCATTATAATTTACAAAAATAACCCGACTAAATCTGTAAAAAAAAGTGAAGAGATACTTGGTTAATCATTTTTTTCAAGTCATTCAGATAAAGCTAGAGTCAATTCAAAATATTGAGGACTATAATAACCACATCAAACAAAAAAAATCCCGCAACAATTGTTACGGGACTTAGTATTATAAATTACCTTTTATGCTAGTTTTTTACAAACCTAATATTGGCTTGTTGTCCATCGCTATTAGTAGCTCTAATTATATAAACTCCTTTAGCTAATGTTTCAACATTTATAGTGGTTTGGTAATTCATTTGGGTTGATAAAATTTCAGAACCAGCAATATCAAGTAATTTAATATTCCATTGGCTATTAACTCCATCAACATTAATGGTTATGATATTACTTGCTGGGTTAGGATAAACACTAAATAATTGGTTTAGGTTTAATATTTCATTTAATCCCACAAATGTAAAATTGTAGTTAGCTGATGTAGCATTACATCCACCAGTATTGCTTACAAATACGCTGTACAAGCCGCTTTCAGTTGCATTGTAATTTTGTGCAGTTGCACCAGCTATTACTGTACCGTTTTTGAACCATTGGTAGGTGTTAAATGTTTGGGTTGATAAGGTATTACCACTTTGTGTAATACTAGGATTTAATGCTGCATTAACGGCAACAACCATGCTATCACTTGTTAAATTTCCGCATGTACTTGTTGCTTCGCAAGTATATGTGCCAGCATCATTATTCGTTACTCCATTTATTAATAAAGTATCGTTAGTTTGATTACTAATTACTGCACCATTTTTTTTCCAAACATAAGTTGCATTACTATTGGTATTTATGTATAGTAAAAGATTTGACGCTACACAAGTGTTGGTATTAGCAGCCGATTGACTTGTAATACTTAGGTCAGGATTAAAGATTAATAAAACAGCATTAGACACCGTTGTTTGATTAGGGCATCTGCCTGTTAACTCAACTCTAACAGGAGCATTGTTATCTCCAATATCGGCAATAGTTGCATTTAATATGGTTATTGAGTCGGTGTTTGAACCAATAATTTTATTAGTAATATCAGTGCGTAGTACATTATCTAAATACCATTTGTAAGTAACAGCATCTATAGCACTTACCTTAAATGAAACATGATCGCCTTCGCAAATACTTTTAGAAACAGGCTGTGTTGTTATTGCTGGTGCCGTATAATAATTGAAGTTAATTACTTTAGTTGTTAAGGTATCGCAAGCACCATATATTTTACAAGTTAAATTACCAGACGCAATTCCATTTCCATTAAATGTTAATCTATTGGTAGTTGCTCCACTAATTTGTGCATTGTTATTTATGATGCTATTGTTAATAAACCATTGGTATCCAAAAATACTACCTGATGCACTTACGTTTGTTGTAATTCCAGCATCTGAAGAACAAGCATTTAAAATGGTGTCTGGTTGTGTAACTATACTTATTGGAGTGGCTATATTTACTTTGGCAATGTTTGATGTAACACTTCCGCAAGTACCGTTAACTAAAACAGTATAGTTTCCTGTATCAGTAGGTGTAGTAGTTAACCTTGTTAATGATATACCATTTTCGTTGTTTAGGTTTGTGCCATTAAGTTTCCACTGAAAAGAAAGATTAGCACCGGTAGCCGATG
>JAGPCI010000362.1 GCA_018058165.1 Bacteroidia bacterium | reverse complement strand
AATACAACCAAAAATATTGGAAAATGCCCATTGTTTATGTAGCTGGAGGTGCTGCTGTTTATGGAATAATATTTTACAGTAAGGAGTATAATGTATTTAAAGCGGCTTATGCTGAGCGAATAAATACCAATGCAAATGCCGATGCTTACTACAATCAGTTTCAAACACCTACCCTAAAGAGTTACCGCGATTATTACCGTTATTACCGCGATTTATCATACATAGCACTAGGTGCAGTTTATATTTTACAGATTGTGGATGCTACTGTAGATGCGCACTTTTTTGATTTTAAAATTACCGATGATTTGTCGTTAAACGTACAACCTACCTATAATTTAGTAGGCAATACACCAAGTACACAATTATTATTTACTTTTAAGTTTTAATATCATGAATACAAATTGTACTTTTACTACAAATTATACCACTAGCATTACTACTCCAGTTAACATACCAGTAACACTAAAAACCAATATTAACAAATGAAAATTGCATTATTAGGCTATGGCAAAATGGGCAAAGCAGTTGAAAAAATTGCAATAGCAAAAGGCCACGAAATTGTTTACAAAGTTTCGTTAGAAAACGCCTTCGATTTTATGCCTATAAGTTTGCAAAATGTAGATGTGGCCATAGATTTTAGTATGCCCGATGCTGCTGTTGAAAATATTAATAAATGTTTTGAAGCCAAAGTTCCATTGGTAATTGGCACTACTGGTTGGTATGATAAATTTGATGAAATAAAACAACGTTGCATTACCGAAGAACAAAGCATGTTGCACAGCACAAACTTTAGCGTTGGGGTTAATGTGTTTTTTAAACTTAATCAAATATTGGCTAAAATGATGGCCAATTTAGAAGATTATGATGTGATGATTGAAGAAATTCATCATACTGAAAAAAAGGATCACCCAAGCGGAACAGCCTTAACTTTGGTAAACCAAATTTTGGAAGAAAGTAAAATAAAAGAAAGCTATAAATGCAGATTAATATATGGTACTGACATGCCCTCGCAAAGTTTAAAACCAAACGAATTATTAATCGAATCGAAAAGAATTGCAGATGTTACCGGAGATCATTTTGTAAAATACGAATCGGTAATTGATGGTATTGAAATTCGCCACATAGCCAAATCTAGATATGGTTTTGCTAAAGGTGCTGTTTTAGCTGCCGAGTGGTTGGTGGGTAAAAAAGGTATTTATACCATGCAAGATATTTTAAGTATTTAACAAATTACCGTTAAATAGCTAAAATATCCATTTATAAAAATAGTTTAATAAAGTTAAGGTACACACGTTTGTATGGTACTTTAAACATCAACAAAAACAAAATAACACATGTATAATAAATTCTTTGCCATGCTTAATAAACGCGAGCGTTACAGCTTTTGGTTAATGAGTGGCATCAACTTGTTTTTTTTATTAGTAATGAGCTTTGTAGCTGGCTCATCAATTATTACAAACCTTATATTTTTTGTAGTAGTACAAGCCGCAATAATTGGATATTACATTTTTGTAAATAAATTTAAGCGTCAAACCAAAGCACGCGAGTGGGTTGATGCAATTGCATTTGCAGTAGTTGCAGCAACTTTAATACGTACCTTTTTTATTGAGGCGTATACCATTCCTACGTCATCTATGGAAAAATCGTTATTGGTGGGCGATTTTTTATTTGTAAGCAAGGTTAATTATGGCGCACGTGCTCCAATTACCCCCGTAAGTTTTCCGTTTGCACACAATACCATGCCTGTTGTTGGTGGTAACTCATACATAGAGTGGCCAAATATGCCTTACATGCGTTTGCCTGGTTTTCAAAAAATTAAAAACAACGATGTAGTGGTGTTTAATTACCCTGCCGAAGATGGAAGACCTTTAGATAAAAAAGAAAATTACATTAAACGTTGTTTGGGTATTGCGGGTGATAGTTTAGCTATAATAAACCAACAAGTGTTTATTAATGGAGTAGCTGCCGAAAATCCGCCTAAAATGCAGTATAAATATTATGTGCAAACAGATGGTACTTTTGATGAAAAAATTGCCAAACGAAACGACATTACCGAAGGTGGTAGAGTAAGCGAACATGGCGATTTTGAGTTGTTATTAACCAAAACTGCTAAAGATGATTTGCTGCAACAACCTTGGGTTAAAAAAATAGAAAATACCTTACAAGCCAAAGGTGCTGGAGCAGCTTATATTTTTCCGTTTAAAGAAAGTTGGGGTTGGAATGTAGATAATTATGGAACAATATATATTCCTAAAGCGGGTGATGTAATTACCTTAGATACCATGACGTATTATATTTACGAGCGTGCAATTAAGGTTTACGAAAACAACCCTACCTTAGAAATGAAAGACAACATTGTGTATTTAGATGGGAACGCAATTACCAACTATACCTTTAAACAAAATTATTATTTTATGATGGGTGATAACCGCCACAACTCGGCCGACTCACGCTTTTGGGGATTTGTACCCGAAGATCATATTGTAGGAAAAGCATTGTTTACTTGGATGAG
>JAGPCI010000361.1 GCA_018058165.1 Bacteroidia bacterium | reverse complement strand
GAGGCTTGGGTATTAGCAGTTAAAGAGTAAATCTTTAATTGTATTATTGCTAAATTATTTAAAAATCTTTTTAATATTATTATTGAATGAAACAACTAGTTGTTGCGTTTATATTATCAATTGTTGCATTAACTGCTTTTGCCCAAAACAAAAAGTCGAATAATGTAAGTTTAGTATTGCCTTTTAATAGCAAACAAATTATTGAAAACCCAAACTACAAGGGTGTAGAATTGGGCAATATTTGTAGAGAATACTACCAAGGTGTACTTGTAGCATTAGACTCGTTTGAGCGTGCTGAAATAAGCGTTAGGTTAAGTGTTTTTGATACCGAAGATGATAGCGTAACATTGCTAAACATCATGAAAAAACCAACCTTTAAAGAAAGTGAATTAATTATAGGTCCTGTTCGCCAAAACGGTAACCAAGTACTTACACAGTTTTGCGACAAAAACAATTTGTTTCATGTTTCTCCATTAATGACGTTTAGTAAAACAAAATTTGACGACCCACTTTGGATTTCGGCAAACCCAGATTTACCTATATATGCCAACATTATTTTAAAACAAATTTTAGCTTTAGATACGGCTGCAAATATTATTGTAGTGTACGATAAATCTATAGTGGGTAAAAGTGTAGGCCAGGCATTTAAAACTTTATCAGCCAATAAAAAATTACGCATAAAAGTTATCGAATACAACAGTGCTTTAGATTTAAAACTATACGCATCAACTTTATACGCCAACCATATTGTAGTGGCAGCAACCCAGCAAAGTGCTGTTAATGGTACATTACGCAGCATGGGCGATACCGCTTCCATTAACAAACTAAGCACTTATGGATTTATGCAATGGCTCGAATTTAAAAACGTAGATTATAACCTATACCAACGTTGCAACTTATTTGTATTTAGTCCGTTTTTTATTGATTACACACGTACCGAAGTTAAACAATTTGTAGCCGCTTACCGCGAACGTTTTAATACAGAACCAACCGAAGCAGCCGTAAAAGGATACGACCAAATGTTAATGCTCACACACGCACTTAACACCAGCGGAAAACGATTTATGGAAGACCTAAAAGATAAAAACATTCGCACTTTGGGTACCACCTATAACTTTACCAAACAATTTGATAACCGTAATTATCAAACCAATTATTTAAACCTACTTAAACTAACCGATTATAAACTAATTCCGATTAATTAATAGTGTTTTTATTTGGGCGTTTCCTGCCTATGGCCGGTCGGGCTTTGCATTACAATCTTTTTCTCGTTCCTCAAAAAAGGATTTCCATTTCAATCCCTAACGCAGCTTAACCTAAGCAGATTATGCTGTAATACTAATTGTAATTATTTTTTAGTGCAAACTGAAAAATAATTTTAAAATGGTAATGCCGATGCTACATTGTAACTCCCCCCAACAAGTTGACAAAACATCTGTTACAAGTCGGCTTAATTCTTTTTGTTAACTATTATTTTTTGTAACTCCTCTACATCCAGTTTATCTTTTGTACGGTTATTTGCTATTTTAGATAATACCAAATCATGAATATGAATAATACTTATTTCAATATTTTCCATAGTAGATTTTACTCTTTGGTGTTCGGCTTCTGCATATTTAACACCACCAATTTGCGTTAAAAAATCAACTCTAAATGGAGGTTCACCACAAGAAAAAACTAATGTTTCACTAAAATCAAGCGAATTAACATATGAAATACTCTCCTCGTTAAATCCATAGTTATTTAATGCCTTCACCAATTTGTTTTTGTTCTCATCATTTGGCTTTAACCACACATCCATATCACCAGTTGGTCTATTAAATCCATAATAATTTACTGCAAACCCACCCACTAGCATAAAATCTACATTAAACTCAACCAAAAGCCTGAGCATTTTGCGGTGTGGTTCAAAAAAAATATCCATTATTTAGTATAAATTATTGGCGCTATTTCGGTAACAAGTGCGGTATGTGCACCATAAGCATTAAGTGTAAGTAAATGCATATAATGCATACGCTGCAATGGAGTTAAACTTAATGAATATGCCCTATCTTCCTCTTCAAGACTTTTAAAAGTAACACGTTTAATGCTGTTATAAGGAAACAATGGCTCGTTAACTAGGTTATCTAAATCGTCCATATTTCAAATGTAATTAAATTTGATGATTGCATAAAACAAAAACAACAAAAGATGTTATATTCGGTCAGCAAAACAATCATTAACTGTATAAATTATGATTAGGTTGATTGTAGGATTTATTGATTGTTTTAACAATAGGATTTTATACTTTCAGGGATTTTAAAAATCTTACTAGTCTTCAAATTATAAAAATCACAATTCAATTATACACTTTTGTTACCTAAATGGCACATAAAAAACAAAAGGCCCGTGAGGGGCTTTTGCTGTTTCAGATTATAACTTTCCGGGTATAAAAAACGCTACTGCAAAAATTGATAAGTAAGTTACTGAAACATATAAAGCAACTATAATATTTCCTCATATCCTTTCCTTTTCACC
>JAGPCI010000360.1 GCA_018058165.1 Bacteroidia bacterium | reverse complement strand
CAGAAACCAATCACGATGAAGCTACCATGCTTAAATTGCAATACGCAATGGAAAAAATGGATTTGCTAAATGCTTGGGATTACGAAACAAGGGTTAAACTTATTTTAACCAAACTTAGCATTACCCGCTACGACCAACCAGTAACCATGCTTAGTGGTGGCCAGCGCAAACGATTGGCTTTGGCGCGTATATTAATTCAAACCCCAGATTTGTTAATAATGGATGAACCTACCAATCATCTTGACGTAGAGATGATTGAGTGGCTTGAAGGTTATCTTAAAAGTGCAGATATTACCTTGTTTTTGGTTACCCACGATAGGTACTTTTTAGATGCTGTATGTAACGAAATTATTGAGTTAGACAACAGTAAACTATACACTTACAAAGGTAATTACGCTTATTATATAGAGAAAAAAGAAGAACGCGAATTTAAAGAAGGTCGCGAGATTGATAAAGCACGCAACTTGTTTAGAAAAGAGTTGGAGTGGATGCGTAAACAACCTCGCGCACGTGGTACCAAACAAAAGGCTAGGGTTGATGCGTTTTACGAAACCAAAGAAAAAGCCAGCCAGAAAATGGAAAATAAAAAGGTTGAGCTTGATATGAAAATGCAACGACTTGGTGGCAAAATAATTGAATTACACCACGTTAACAAGTCATTTCCTGATTTAAAAGTGATTGATGATTTTAGCTACATGTTTCGCCCAGGTGAGCGTGTGGGTATTATTGGCAAAAATGGTGTTGGTAAAAGTACGTTTTTAAATACCATAATGGAGTTAGACGCTCCTGATAGTGGGCACATTAGCAAGGGTGATACGGTAGTTTATGGTTATTACTCACAAAAAGGGTTAGAAATAAAAGAAGACAAGCGCGTGCTTGAAGTAGTTAAAGATATTGCCGAATATGTAGAGTTGGGTAGGGGCGAGCAAGTTACCGCAACGCAATTGTGTAAACGCTTTTTGTTTGATGATAAAATGCAACACACCTTTGTAAGCAAATTAAGTGGTGGCGAACGCAGAAGATTGTTTTTATTAACGGTATTAATTAAAAACCCTAACTTTTTAGTGTTGGATGAACCTACAAACGACCTCGATATTCAAACCTTAAATGTACTTGAAGACTTTTTAGAGAGCTACAAAGGCTGTTTGGTAATTGTTACCCACGACAGGTATTTTATGGATAAATTAGTAGATCACTTGTTTATTTTTGAAGGTGAAGGTAAAATTCGCGATTTTAATGGCAATTACCAGGATTATTTGGATGAGCAGGAAGAAAAACGTCAAGAAGATAAATTGGCCCAACTAACACCTAAAGTGGCTAAAGTTGAAACTCCTGAGCCAGCGGCTAAAGCAGTTGCAGCGCCTCAACCCACAAAACGTAAGCTAAGTTTTAAAGAGCAACACGAACTAGATACTCTTAATAAGGACATTCCTACTTTAGAAGCTCAAAAAACAGCCATTAACGCCAAGTTAGCTCTAGGTAGCAATAACCACGAAGAACTAATGGAATGGAGTAAAACCATTGAAAGCATAAACGCCCAACTTGACGAAAAAGGAATGCGCTGGCTTGAATTGAGTGAATAACAACGTAAATTCGAAATCAAAAATCCGAAATTCGAAAAGAAGAGAGCGGGAAAAATGAATTAAAAGGATTGTTTATGAAACTGAGGATTTAATTAAACCCAAATTAATCAATAAAAGATTTGAAAAAATCGAACTACTTGATTTATTTAGATAAATCCCGTGCCGAAGCCTCGGCAAAGAAAATGTTAGCAGTTTTGCATAAATCTGATTTACAGTATCTTTATCGATTATACATTTCCAATGCGTAATTTGTGTTAAACCATCAAGCTAAATTGCCCATTTCGTGTCTCGAAACCCGGTTCGGCTTAGCAAATTTCGTATTTACCTATTAAAATCGAAGGAATAGTTGATTAACCATCCTAAAACCAAACTTCCATTTTCGAATTTCTCTAAAATTCTCTTCCCCCAAATTTGTCACCTCAGTAGGGTAGTGTGTTTAATTGAAGTGAGATTCGTTAACACAATTGCAGTAAGTATTTGTTTTAATTTTAAAATTATGTGCCGCATAAAGTGCCTTAAATAGGTTTTTGCTTTTTGCGGCTTTTTTGTGCTGTATTTGGCCCTTTTGACAGTAAATACAATTGTTAAGTAAAAATGCTTTACATAAATAGAGCTGTTTACATAAGTAAATTCAAGGTTATTGATAATTATTATATTAATAATTATCAATGAGTTATGTAGTAATATGTAAAGTGTAGATATATAGCTATTGTTTACAATTGTTTTACGGGTGATTAACAAAAGTAAATAACAATAAACATTTGTTTATATTTGCATTTACAATTGTTTACACGTTATAATAGTGCATTAATTACCAATAAGTTACAAAAATGGACGAACTTAACAAACGTATAGTAGAGATTATGGTGAGGTTTAACCACACTAAATCATCATTAGCCACAGAACTAGGTGTATCGTTGCCGCTTATAACCCACATAAC
>JAGPCI010000359.1 GCA_018058165.1 Bacteroidia bacterium | reverse complement strand
TGTTTTTAATTTTTTTAATCCATGATGAACCAAAATACGGTTTTCATCTAAAATAGGAACCAAATCGGCCGAAATACTTATGGCCACTAAATCTATATATTGTTCAACCTCGGCAAACGGAATATTATGTTTTATGGCGTAAGCTTGTACCAACTTAAAACCAATTCCACAACCCGATAACTCTTTAAAAGGATAAGGACAATTTGATTGTTTTGGGTTTAAAATAGCAACCGCATCAGGTATAACTTCACCAGGCAAATGGTGATCACAAATTATAAAATCTATGTTTTTTTGTTTGGCATAAGCCACACGCTCAACCGATTTTATACCACAATCTAAGGCAATAATTAACGAAAAATTGTTTTCGGCAGCCCAATCAATCCCTTTTACAGAAATTCCATATCCTTCTACATATCTATCCGGAATATAAAAATCCATATTGGGGTAACGGGCCAATAAAAATGCATACACAATAGTTACCGATGTAGTTCCATCCACATCATAATCGCCATACACCAATATTTTTTCATTGTTTTCAATAGCCCTTTCAATTCGGCTAATGGCCAAATCCATTCCCAACATAATAAATGGGTCGTGCAAGTCGGCATATTGCGGCCTGAAGAATTTTTTTGCTGCCTCGTAAGTAACAATACCTCTTTGGGCCAAAACTCCTGAAAGAATTTTGTTTACGTTGATAGCCGAAGAAAGGTTTTCAACGATTTCTTTTTCGGGATTAAGTTTTGGTAACCAGCGTTTAGTCATTTTTAGTGTGGCGAATTTAGTTAAAATAAGCCCAACTGCCTAAACTTTTGTTACAAGTTACTCCACCCAATCCACAATAAACACATTGGTATCGCGGGTTTCACCATTATTTCTGTTTGATGAAAACACCAATGTTTTTCCATCGGGCGAAAACATAGGAAATGCATTAAACTTACTTTCGAAGGTAATTTGCTCCAATGCACTACCATCAACATTAATCATAAACAACTGAAAATCGTTGCCTTTATCACTGTGGTGGTTTGATGAAAAAATTATTTTATTTCCGCTAGGATTAAAAACGGGTGTTCTGTTTGAATTACCTAATCTAGTAACTTGTTGCAGGTTGGTTCCATCAACATTCATGGTGTAAATTTCTAGTTTGGTAGGTGCTACAAATCCGTTTAATAACAATGCTTTGTATTGGTTGGTATCTGCACTACTTGGTCGGCTAGCGCTAAACACAATTTTAGTTCCATCTGCCGAAAAAGATGCACCACCATCATACCCTAAAGTACTGGTTAATTGTTTTACGTTTTTACCGCTAATATCCATTAGGTATAAATCTAAATCGCCATTTCGGGTTGATGTAAATAAAATTTTATCTCCATTTGGCGATATTACCGCTTCGGCATCATACCCGTTTATTTTGGTTATTTGTTTTACTACTTTTCCTTTTTCGTCACCAATAAAAATATCGTAGTTAGAGTCAATTGGCCATGTATCGCGGCCATTGGTTTGCGGTAAAACGGGGCACTCCTTGCTTACGCTAAAGGTTGACGAGTAAATTACGCGTTTGTTATCAGGCATGTAATATGCGCCTGTAGTGCGGCCCTCAAGGTTGCTAATATTTAATGGTTGATAAATGCGGTTATCAGAAGCCTCTTCAATATCTAACCAAAAAGTTTGATGGCACTTTAAACCCCAAATAGGATTGTTACTTTGAAAAGAAAGTTTTTTTCCATCAAAACTAAAATTGGCTTCTATATTATCGCCACCAAAAGTAAGTTGACGCAATTCGGCAAAATGTTTCTCTTTTACTGATACACCTGCCACCTCATTTTCTTCTGGGTGTGTGCCATTTGGTTCAGGCGGCAATAATCCAGCAGTATGCTGTGCATTAATTGTTGTGGCATATAATATTGCTACTAATAAAAATCTCCCCATTTTCATGGTACAAAATTAAGCAATCAACTACTATAGGTTATCCCCAAACCATGCATAGATGTTCACATCAAAGTTTGATATACGATTTTAAATCTTTTACATAAGTTTCAAAAGCGGCTCTACCTTTTGGGGTAATTTTGCACATGGTTAATGGGTAATTGTTTTTAAACGATTTTTCAACCGTAATGTACTCTGCTGTTTTTAGTTTATCTATTTGCACACTTAAATTACCTGCGGTAGCCTTTGTTTTTTCTTTGATGTAAGTAAACTCAGCTTCGGCCACATTCATAAGTAAACTCATAATTGCAAGCCTAAGCTGAGTATGTAATAATGGATCAAGATTTTTAAACACTTTGTGCTGCTTTACTTTTTAATAAATGACCAGGAATTATAAACCCACCTAAAACACCAATTGCAATTAAAATTAAATGTACTTGGGTTGATGGCCAAACAAAACCAATAAACGCCAACAGCCAATTAAGTGCCGCACCATATTGTAATGGCTTAAACTTTAATAACCCGCCTGATACAAAAAGCCATATTGCATAAATTAACATAATGGTAGGATAAAACGCTTTCCATTGATGGCCCATTGGCAT
>JAGPCI010000358.1 GCA_018058165.1 Bacteroidia bacterium | reverse complement strand
GGTTAAAAGCAGTTTTTAAATGGGCCAAAAATGCATTTGCATCAAGCTCGGTAGGTAAAATTCCTATCATACCACTACCTACTTGTTTATGCGCATTTAAAATTGGTACAATATCGTAAGCCACTTCATTGTAAGGATGGTTGGCCAACATTGCTGCAACTACTTGGTTTATATTGGCTTCATTTACCAAAACTTCTAATTTATACTCAGGCTCGTGGTGAAGTGTGTTTACTTCACCTACAAATGCATCGGAATTTTCGTTTGGTCTAAAAGTTCCTGTTCCGGCTGCATAAAAACTACATTCACTGTAATTGCCAATACTGCCAGCTCCTGCATCAAAAATGGCCTGCTGCACTTGTGGCAAATGGCTTTGCGGCACATATACATTTAACTTTTTTAGTAAGTTTAATTTTGGAGCTAAAATGTGGCTTTCTATCAACCCTAATTTTTCACAAATCTTTGCATTTACACCATTTAACACATTATCTAAATTGGTATGTATAGCATAAATGGCTATATCGTTTTTTATGGCTTTAATTACCGTTCGTTCTACATAATTTTTGCCATTAAGTTTTTTCAACCCGCCAAAAATGATGGGATGATGCGCAATAATTAAATTACACCCTTTATTGATGGCCTCGTTCACCACATCTTCTGTACAATCAAGTGTAACAAGTATTTTGGTTAAATCCCAATTTGCATTGCCAGTTAAAAGTCCACAGTTATCATAACTTTCTTGATAAACTGGAGGAGCAAGTTGTTCTAAAAAATTTATTATTTCTTTTATGGTACTCATGTTTTAATAAGGGTTTTATTGTGCTTCAATATTCCACATCATAATTGTTCTGTCATCACTGCCAGTTATCAAATGTGTATCATTCATCCATAAACATTTATTTACACTGCTTAAATGTCCATCGTTTCTATCTTTATCAACTACCTTTAACAAAGTTAAATCATTGGCCGACCAAATTTTTATGGTTTTATCCATACTAACTGTTGCAAATAAATTACCACTTGGGTTTAAGGCAATATGGTTAATGTGCAAGGTATGTGCAGCAATTTCGGTTGTTAATTTAAACGCTTGTTTTACATCCCAGCTGCGTAACATCACATCTCTTCCACCGCTTAAAAGCTGTAAACCATCATGAATAAATGTTAGCGAAAAAACAGAGTTAGTATGTGCATCTAATGTATTTAACAAACTAAAATCGGCCAATTGAAACACCCGAATTTTAAAATCGCTGTAACCTGCTACCAAATAATTTTGTGCATCATTAATAGCTATACAGCGGGCACTTTGTGAACTTAAATCGATGGTACGCAACAATTTTAAATCGGGCAAACTCCATACATTTATGGCGCCATCGCCACCCGAAGTTATTAGTTCATTGTTATGAATTTTTATATCAAAAACACCATTGGTATGTGCTTCTATATTTCTAATTTCTTTGCCGGCAGCTAAATCAACCACATGTAAATTACCACTTGCAGCACCACAAAAAAGTAAGTTACGTTGTATATCTAAACACAATGCATAAACAGGCCTATTTACTTGCACCAATAATTTGCCATCGCCTTTTGTAATGGTATTCCACTGCACCACAAAACCATCATTTCCTCCGCTATAAAACTCATTTAGGTTTAATCCTTGGCACAAAGAATAAATTGGTCCTTTGTGTCTGGTAAAATGTGCTATTTTTGTAACATTAATTATTCCCATGTCGATTATTAAAACATATACACCAGGCGAAAATACCTTTTTATTGGTATGGAAAATTACAGAAGATGTAGAAACATTAAATAATCTGTTAATAAATTTAACCGACACGCAAACTACATCGCCCAAACACAGCCTACATTGGCTTGCTAGTAGGGCTTGCTTAACCACACATTTTGGGCTTGATGCAATAATTGTAATTAAAAAAGATATCTTCAACAAACCTAGCATGTTGGTTAATGGCGAAAAATACCATTTATCTATTACACATTGTAGTAATTATGCTGCTGTAATGTTTAGTAAATACCGAAATGTAGCGCTCGATTTAGAAAAAGTAGACGACCGAATTACTAGGGTAGCCCACAAGTTTATTAATGGTGCCGAAGCCGAAATGTTGGAAGATTCGAAAAACCTTATTCATCAGCAAACTTTAATATGGAGTGCCAAAGAAACTTTGTACAAATTTTATGGTGTAAAAGAACTCGATTTTAAAATGCATATGACCATTTTTGTGAATCAAGTACAGCTTAGAGGATGCCTTCACAAATACAACACGCCATTATTTTACGATATTAACGATGATTTAATAGACGGATTTATAGTAACTTACATGCACGAGTAAAATAACCAACCAAAATACTTTTTTTAGGCTAGTCTAAAATTATATTTTTGCCAACTGAATTATGAAAATAAATATTAGTTGGATACTTATTTTACTTTGTTTAACGCAGCGAGTAAATGCGCAACAAATTACAATAACTGGAAAAATAACCCACTTAAACGAAGCTATTGGGTTTGCAAACATTGGCATACAAGGAAC
>JAGPCI010000090.1 GCA_018058165.1 Bacteroidia bacterium | reverse complement strand
AGTACCACAAACCGAACAGTTAAACTTATGAGTAGTGGTAAGGATAGTACATTATATAGTTTGAGTTGGCATCGTGCAATTGATACGACCATAAATAACTCGCGATTTTATTTTAAGTTAAATAAAATAGATGCCAGAGGTAATCTATTGAATAATAGGGATTTATACAAAAACGGTCTTTTAGTTGATGATTATCAATCATTGTCAACTCTTGACAGAAGTTTTGTTATAGTATCCTTAAATGATACTTCAGATAATCGTCAGTATCACATTAACTATATAAATAATAACTTAAGCACAGACAGCTTTGTAATAAAGAGTTTAGGCAGCTTGGATTTTATGTACGCTTATTGTAAACAAAATGATACAATAGCTATTATTGCAAGTGAAAGTAGGGTTCTTTCAAATAAAGCGTATATAATATTAGCTGACACTCAAGGAAACGCATTAATTAGGAAGCGCATTAATTACGAATATTATTATGGACAATCAAACCAAATAAGCATTCTCCCACAATGCATAATAAGTGATGGTAGTGGTGGGTTTATTTCCGCAGGATGGTACGATAGTGCTAATACTGATAGAAAAAATCACCTTCTGGCAGTGGATGCATTTGGGAATATAAAATGGCAATATAAAGAACAACGCATTGCAGGTTCATATATCAAAGGCATACAACTAATGCCCGATAAAACCATTTTAGCTTATGGTGCTTATGGCGATTTTATGTATTTAGCCAAGTTTAACCAACAAGGCCAATTGCTTAGCGAAAACTTTTATTACCCAGGTGGTTTTAGTGATGGGCCAACAGGCAGTTGTAACATTATAAATGTAAAAATTATAGCTGGATTTATGTATGCCGTTGGCAGCACACACGGTAAACTAAACTCACTAAACACCACCACCGATTTGGGCACTTTACTAAAACTTACCATGGATGGAGAACCACTTTGGGCTAAAGTTTTTGGCAATTATTACTATTTTAATATACTCGACCAAATTTACCAAACAGCAGATAACCGTTTGTTGTTGGCGGGTTTTTGTGTTGATAGTACACAACAACCCATACGTGGCGTTAGTTGGTATGTAAGCACCGATACCGCGGCTAACGAAACTTTACCTTGGTGCCAATTAATTAAAGTAGAAACGTATTATCCATTTAGTGGTTTAAATGATGTTAAACAAAATATATCCTCTACCATTACTTTATTTCCTAACCCTACAGATGGTAATTTAACTATTCAAAACCGTCTTCAAACTTGGATAACATCAGTAGCAATGTATAACCAAAGTGGCGTTTTGTGTTATTCCCAGGAAATTAATAGCAATTCATCTCAAATAACGCTAAATGTTACTGAGTTAAAACCAGGAATATACTTTGCAAGAATTAGTACCCCCAATGGCGAAATTGTGAAGAAAATCATCAAACAATAAAGCCCTTAATTCAAACAGTTATTTTGCTAAAAAATAAAAATCACCATCCTCGTATTTCATAGCTTTTTCGGTACTTAGTGGCGATAATTTAAAATCAACCAATGCATTAATTTGGTAGCCCAATGGTAAAAACAAATCAAAAATTAACATACGGTTTTCGGCACTGCTAATTTCCATTTGTATGGTTGGTTTAAACTTAGCTATGGTTTTTATAAAATGAGGCATAATAAAAACTTCATAACCCTCTACATCGCACTTTAAAAAATCAAATCGGGTAAGGTTTGCAAACAACTCATCGGGCACATGCATAGGTACTTCATAAGTTTTCATATCAGCACCTTCGGCCCCATCAATAACCTTTGTAAGTCCATGCCTAAAAACACCGTCAATCATTGGTGTTCCCATTTGTATGGTTTTGTTTTCGCCACCTAAAGCTGTTTGGTGTAAGGTTATGTTTCCAACTCCAAATTGGCTGGTATTTTCTTTAAAAATTCCTGCAAATAAATCAACTGGTTCTATTGCATAAACATGGCCCTTTGCACCAGCATGTTTTGATAAAAAAACCGAGTAATAACCAACATTTGCCCCAATATCAACACAAACAAAACCAGGCTTAACAAGCTCTTTTAAATAAAACAACTCGGGGTATTTGCTTTTTAAAAACCCTGATTGTATTAAACGAATGTAAATATTACTAACCAATGCCAAATATTTTTGGTGGCCAAGCATTTTTAATAAAAGCGCGCGTAGTTGTTTTTCCATGTTAGTTTGGTGCGTAAATTACTTAGTTTATTTTATATTCACTTGTTTGCGGGTAAAAAAAATAGAAACAACTAGAAATCGGGCAGTAATATTGACGTGGTTTTTATTGCGAATAAGTTAACTTCATTTATTCTGTGTAATAGTAATCTAAAAATCATGATTCGCTATCATGGGGCAGCGGCCCCAAACCCGCCATACTTTTTGTCTTGAAACAAAAAGTATGCAAAAAATTCAAGGCTGTTGAGAATTTTACTACAATCTACTGAGTTTGTTTTTTGCTACGCAATCCAAGCCACTGCGTTTCAGGATTGCTTACACAAGGCCACTACACGAAAACATCCTCATTGATTGTTAAGTAAAATTCTCACAGGCCATTTAAGAGTCCTAAAAGCAATCTATGCAATAAATAAATGTTTTTGTTAGTTCAAACCATAGAGTGCCTTTAGTACTGAAGGTATCTATTACAAGATTTTTATTTAAAGATACCGAGTACAACACAAATTAAAACTATCAGAAATTATATATTTAACACAGCATTTATTAGCAATAAAACTGCGGATTTAAAATATTATTTTACCTCTTCGTAATCTACGTATTCGCCAATGTTTTTGTCGTTTGGTTGTTTTTTATTAGTAATATTTGGGTTGATGGTAATGTTACCATCTTGCTCTTGTGTTTTAGTGTTGTTGTAATGGTGGTGATGTGTATCAAACTTAAAAATTTTTGTTTTTACAGCACCTCCCATGTATTTGCCAAACAACAACCTAAATATCACATAAAACAAAAACAGGTATATTAAAAACTTAATCATTTATTTAATTTTTGTGGCCACAAATGTAAGCAATATACGGCAGCCATCAAACCCAATTAACCTATCAATGTAACCTGTTCGCTGAAAACCTTTTTACCCAAAAAGGAAGCTGCTTGGTTATTAAAGTTTGTTGTATCATCGGTTGTTAGGTATTGTACTTTACCTGTTTTGCTACAATATTGCTCAATTTCGGGGTGTCTGTTTAAGTAATCGGCTAAACTATCGGATACTATTTTTGCTTGTGTTAAAATTTTAATATGGCTAGGCGAAAACTGTTTTATTTTCTCCATTAATAATGGGTAATGCGTGCAGCCTAATAAAAACGTATCGATTTTAGGTTGTTGTTGTAATAAATTATTGATGTGTTTTTGCACAAAATAATCGGCACCGGCTGAAAGGTGTTCGTTGTTTTCTACCAACGGAACCCACATGGGGCAAGCCTCTTGATAAACTGCTATTGCTGGATAAAACTTATTTATTTCTACCACATACGATTGAGAAATTACTGTGCCATTGGTTGCAAATACGCCCACGTGTTGGGTATTGGTGTATTGTCCTATTACTTCTGCGGTAGGCCTAATTACCCCCAATACGCGCACATCTGGATGATGCACAGGCAAGTACTTTTGTTGTATGGTGCGTAATGCTTTAGCCGAAGCGGTATTACAAGCCAGTATAATAAGCCTGCAACCACTGTTTATTAAATGCTTTACACAGCTTAAGGTGTATTCGTAAACAGTTTCAAAACTTCGTGTACCATAAGGCGCACGGGCATTATCGCCCAAATACAAAAAATCGTATTGTGGAAACGTTTCTTCAAACTCTTTTAAAACGGTTAAGCCACCATAACCGCTATCAAAAACACCAATTGGACCTGGTTTTATCATAACGCAACTTATGTTAAAGTTGGTTTTATAGCAATAAAAAAGTTCGTACAGTTAAACCATACGAACTTTTTTAAAATTAATTTAATTGGTATTACTCAATAATAACGCGTTTGGT
Source organism: Bacteroidia bacterium (assembly GCA_018058165.1). Taxonomy (GTDB): domain Bacteria; phylum Bacteroidota; class Bacteroidia; order UKL13-3; family UKL13-3; genus UBA6183. The sequence goes on along the minus strand of JAGPCI010000090.1, from coordinate 4,784 downwards.
TGCTACACCTTCATTTGTAATTACCTTTATTATGTATATACCTTTTTGTGTAAGATTAATGTGGTTTGATGTAGTAGTTTCAACCAACTTACCCGTAATATCAAACACCTGTATTTGGCTTAACATTAAGTTACTTGGAGTTGTAATGTTAATTAATCCACTGCTTGGCACAGGGTACACATTAACCAAGTTATTAAGCGTGTTGTTGGTGTTTAACCCACTGCTTAGTTTTACAGCAAAGCTTAAATTATCTTTTGCTAGATAATTTGGTGCTTTTGGTGCGTTAACTTCTCTCACCCAAAGCGTAAGATTGCTGTATAAGTTTGGCAAAGTAAAGTTAATGCTATCTGTTGTTAATGCGTTTTCTAATACCACAGTATCAACCATTGTTGTTTGTGTGTTTAAACCAATGTAACTAACAGCTACCGTATCAACCAAAGTTTTTGTAAAGTATATTGTTTTGGTTTGATTAGCAGACCAAGTAGTATCGGCCATGGTTGTAATATTTAAAGCAGATTGCACAATGGTAAAGTTAGCAGACATTGAATTAGTAGCCGGGTTTGAAGTTTGAACAACCCGAATAACCGCAGTTGTTGTAGTTGCTGATGTAAGCGTAAACATGTATACACCATTTGCCGCTGCCACTTTCCCTAATGTAGTCCAAGGACCAGTTGTGGTTCTAATTTGTATAGTAACGGTATCAATGTTTTGTTGGTTCCAAGTTACTGTATAGCTGTTGCCTCTAACAAGGGTTTCGCCACCTGCAGGATAAGTTATAGCTAACGAACGAGGCACATCAATTACAAATGTAGTTGCACTTGAATCGGCAATGTTTACATCGTTTTTATCTTTAATAAACACCATTGCAGTAGTAGTTGGCGTATTTGGAATTGTCCAGCCATAAGTTCCTCTATTTGCAGGTACAGTATCAGTAATTAACATCCAAGCATTAGCCGTAGCGGTTCGGTAATAAATCGCAACGGTATCTATATTTTGAGCCGTCCAATTTATATTTTGATTAGTACCAACCATTAAGGTTTGGCCACCGTTTGGCGAAGTTAAATCAACAAAAACAGCATTGGGGTTAGGAATATAAGCCATAGTGGCAAAGTTTATTTTATTAACCCAAGTTGGGTTATCAATAAAAGGATTGCGGTTTTTTTGAACTGAATAAATATACTCGTTACGTGCAATTTCTATTGCGCTAGGTGGGTCTTGTTGGTGCCATTGTAACAACACATTAATATCCTGACCAACAGGTAAGCGCCACTGAATTCCTTTTACACCATTATAGTGTACCAGCATGTAAAACAAAGCACGAGCAAGGTCGCCTTTTTGTTCATCGCGCGGTTCGTATATAGTTGCGCTGTTGGCATTAACCCCTAATTTACCTTGCCCAGTAGGCGAAGTGTAAGTTGGTGTGCCTACAATAACACCAAAAGGGTAATTGCTTCTTTTTGCATTAGCATTAATTTGATGAGCTGGGAATAAGTTATGCAGGTCATTATATTCTAAAACCTCTTTTCCTCCAACTTCTGGCCAAGTTCCGCCAGTATTGGTTGGCATCCAGCTTTGGGCAAAAGTATGTTCGCGGGTTAGTGTGCCCGTGTTACTTCCATTCCACCATACAAAAGGATCTTCGTAAACGTGTCTTAAACCAGTGTATACACAATCTAATACTTTTTTACCTCCAGAGGTGTCTCTAGCAAGGTAATTATTTACAATGGTAGAGGCATAATTACTGTAAAAAACGGTATCATGCGGCAGTCTCACTCTACTACCTAGTGCTGTAACAAAGTTTAAGTTATTGGTATCTATATTGTTATAATAGCTACCAGGTGTGCTGCCCAATGTGGTAGCAGTAGCAGTTGGTGCTGCGGTGGTATTATAGTTTTCGTAACCAGCCGGCCCATTAAATGCAAATGCAGCAAAAGAATATGATGTATTGGCTAAAATATAGTTTGGTGTTAACATGGCGGTATCATCGCCAATATATGCCACTTGCGCATTGCCAATATAATCTCCGCGTTGGTAGGTTACGCCATCTAAAGGAACATCGGTAATGGTGGCTCCAGTTTTACGCAATAAAATATACTTTTCGGCACCAGTTGCTCTACTAAAACTTACGTTTAGTGCGTATGATTTTATGTTTGAAATATTAACAGCACCCACTTGACCAGTTGGTTCAGAGGCGAATTGTCCACCAATGGCATACAAGTTTACTTCAAAAGGATTTCTTTCTGCATCGTTGCTGTATATTTTTAAGGTGCCAAACCTTGAGCCATTTGCGCCTGCATTAAAATAAATCGAAAAAGTGTCGGTGCCATTATTAAAAGGAGTTATGCTATCAAAAGCACCAATGCTAAAATCGCTTGCATTAACACCAGATACTATCATACTATCAATTTTTAAGTCTGCCGAAGTACCAAAATTCTCAATAGTAAATAATTTGCTTGCTGGGTTGCCAAAATCAAACACATTTCCATTTACTAAAGTAGTGGTGTTTTGTTTAACTAATATTCCTTTAGCCGGTGCAGGAGAATTTATTATTAAAACGCTATCCAATGCTACGTTAGACCCATCTTGTTTATCAGCATAAAAAAACCTTACGTAACGGCTACTAGCACTTAATGTTTCAGAGTAGCGTGTTAATGTGGTTGTCATGGCAGTAAACGTTCTTATGTCGTTCCAGCTATTTCCATCAACCGACTCTTGCACTTTAAATGAACCAGCAAATGGTGGATTGGCACCGCTCCCTGTACCTCTCACATAATAACTCAAATCTCCTGGTTTATCTGCAAACCAAACAGTTAAAAATTCGTCTTTAGCATCTAGCTTACAAGAAAGGGCATCACCACCAACAGAATATCCTGCAGCCGAATAAGTAAGGTTACCATTCGTTCCTAATCCTGTTATCCAACCAACTGGCGGAGTTGAAATGCCTGGCGTGGTAAAATTCCAACTGGTGGGTAAAACCGCTTGTGCAAATGCCAAAACTGGCAACATGCATAAAAAAAGTACTATTTTTTTCATTTTTATTATTACTAAAAAGCTTCGCAAGATAAACATCCTCAATACAAAAACACAAAAATTAGATGAGCGGTACATTAAGTTTATATTAACAATGTTGTTCTTAAAAAACTGAAGCTAATAATAAAACCTCAAATCGTGGCTTGTTACCAATGGTATAATGATGATATAAAAGGTAAGGTTATGTTTATGGGTTAATATTATTATTTTCGCACTTCTATTATGGCGCTTGACCAACTTGATGATGAATTTGTGGATCAGAAGGAAATGAGTTTCTTCGATCATTTTGATGCTTTTCGTGGGCACATTGTGCGCGCTGTTATTGCAATTTTTATACTGTCTGTTGTGGCATTTTTAAATAAATACATCTTGTTTGATGTAATTATTTTTGGACCGGTACATACCGATTTTTGGACTTATGAAATGATGTGTAACCTTTCGCATTACGTTACAGATGGTGATGAATATTGCATTAAAGAAATGGGGTTTGTATTATCAAACATTAGCATGAGCGGACAGTTCTCGCAACATATTTACGTATCATTTATTACAGGCCTTGTGTTGGGTTTTCCTTATATTTTGTGGGAGTTATGGCGATTTATAAAACCTGCCCTTAACCTTAAAGAAATTAAATATGCACAAGGTTTGGTGTTTTTTAGCTCGATTTTGTTTTTTATAGGTATTTTATTTGGATACTTTTTTCTTTCGCCATTATCTATAAATTTTTTAGGTTCGTATAAGGTGAGTGAGCTAGTAAGCAACGAAATTAACCTCGATTCGTATGTTTCGTTTATTACCACTTTAACTTTTGCAACAGGGTTAATTTTTGAAATGCCGATGTTGGTTTATTTTCTTGCAAAAATTGGCATAATGGGCAGCAAATGGATGCGCAAAAACAGGCGATATGCCGTGGTTGTTATTCTTATTTTGGCTGCTGTATTAACACCTTCGCCAGATGTGGCAAGTATGGTTATGATGTTTATTCCGCTTTACGGATTGTATGAGATAAGTATACTTGTAGCTGTTAATGTAGAAAGAGGAAAACAAAAAGCTGAATTAATTAAATAATTATGAAAATAGCAATTGGTGGCGACCACGCAGGTTTTGCCTATAAACAAGAAATAATAAATATGCTAACTTTAGCTGGGCACCAAGTTAAAGATTTTGGTCCGTTTAGTGATGCTTCTGTTGATTATCCAGATTTTGCGCATCCATTATCTCTTTCAGTAGAAAAAGGTGAAAACGAATTGGGAATTTTAATTTGTGGCAGCGGTAATGGCGTTGCTTTAACAGCTAATAAACACCAAGGTATTCGTGCCGCTTTATGTTGGCTTGATGAGTTGGGCGCTTTAGCTAAACAACACAATAATGCCAATGTGCTTTGTTTACCTGCTCGTTTTGTTTCGATAGATTTAGCTAAACAAATTACCAATACCTTTATTAATACTCCTTTTGAAGGTGGCCGACACGAAACACGTGTAAATAAAATTGCTTGCCCATAACCATTTTGAGTACTGATATAAACAACATACTACAACAATTATATAGTGGCAACAAACGTGCGCTTGCTCGTTGTATAACCCTGGTTGAAAACGAACACGAAGGATATTTAGATTTACTAAAACAACTTACCTTTAATACTAACACACCAGTTATTGGCATTACTGGCCCACCAGGTGCTGGCAAAAGGACATTAATAGGTGCATTGGCTGGCTACATTGCATCATTAGGTAAAAAATTGGCCATTATTGCTG
>JAGPCI010000089.1 GCA_018058165.1 Bacteroidia bacterium | reverse complement strand
ATTCCGCGGGCATAAAAAATATCCTGCCCTTTGTGCTTCATTAACCACCATTGGTAACCATATTGGTTATACTGCTTTCCATTTTCATCAACCAAATTTGCGGGTGTTATGGCTTGTTGTACATAACTAGAATCTATAATTTGAACCCCATTGTTGTACCCAAAATTCATCATTAACTTTGCCAGTTTAGCATAATCTCGGGCATTGGTGTACCAGCAACAGCTCACTTTTTCCATGCCATTTTCATCCAAACTCCAATAAGCAGGTTGCTCGGCTCCAATTGGTTTCCATAATTTTTGTGATGCATAAATTGCTACAGATTTTCCTGTAACTTTTTTCAATATCATACCCAATATTTGAGTATCGCCACCTTTATAAAACCAAGTAACCCCAGGCGCTTGTTTTGGTATAGCTTGTGTAAGTGTAAGTTTGTTTACATCTGCACCATAATACGCTTCGGCTGGCCACGAAAACATGCTTGAATAATCTTCTTTAAAACCCAAACCACTGCTCATGGTAAGCAAATGTTTGATGGTTATTTTTTGCAATTCGCCATTTTTAAATTCATCAACATAATTAGAAACAGGCTCATCAACACTAATAATTAATCCATCTTTTAATGCACAACCAATAAGCATGGATGTAATTGATTTTGCCATGCTAAATGAGTTGATGTAGGAGTTCTCATTATAACCTTCCCAATTTTTTTCAAACAATAAACTATCTTCTTTAATCACCAAAAAAGACACCGTTTCAAAACCTTCCATTAAGGCAATAGCACTATCATTTATAACACCTTTATTGTATTGGGTTGATAGTGGCCAAGGTTGCGGTTTATCAGTGGCAACTTCGTTAGTTTTAAACCAAGTTAACTCATCAATACCAGGATTTAAACGCCCTTTAAAAATGGTGTAAGGCAAAAGGGTATTTAAAAATGTATTTCCCGATAAAACAATATAGGTTTCGGCAATTACAAAAATACCAACTACAATTAGAACAAACCATTTTAAAAATTTCATTTTATTAAATTATTAATTGTTTTAAAATATTATTAAACCCAATTGTAGCAACCTATTTAAATTGTAAAGTTAATTAGCCTTAGCCAATCCGCTAACATAATTTAGCCCACCACGCTCTTTAATTTTACCAAAACCACCCCACACATTTTTAATTAATTTAAATCCTTTGGCTCTTAAAAAACTTGCAGCAATCATACTGCGGTAACCGCCTGCACAATAAATTAAATACTCTTTATTTGGGTCGAGGTTTTTGTAACTTGTTGTAATATTATCTAACGAAAGATGTTGTGCTTTATCAACATGCAAATCATTATACTCACCAGGTTTACGTACATCTAAAACACTAACTTCTGTATGTTTTACATCCAATTCAAACTCTTCGTCATCAATAGAAATAATCATATCAAAACGTTTTTCTGCATCAATCCATGCCTCAAAACCACCTTTTAAAAATCCTTTAATATTATCAAACCCAACACGTGTTAACCTTTCAGCACTTTCTTGCTCTTTACCAGCATCTGTTACTAAAATAATGGGTGAAGTAATATCTAATAAAGTAGCTGCCCAAATTGCATATTGTCCGTTTAAGCCAAAATTTAATGATGAAGGCACAAAACCCAATTCAAATACATCAGGGATTCGGGTATCTATAATGGTGATATTATTTTTTAATGCAACTTCTACATCAGCAACCTTTAACGGTTTAAGCGCTTGTTTCAACACATCATCAAAAGTTGCATAACCCTTCTTATTTAAGGTAGCATCTTTAAAAAAATATGCAGGAGCAGGTTGTATACCCGCTGTAACTGTTTTTATAAAATCAGTTTTACTCATGGGTTGTAATGCATAGTTTGCCTTACGTTGTTCGCCTATGGTACTAAAAGTTTCTTTGCCAATATTTTTTCCGCAAGCACTGCCGGCACCATGCGCAGGATACACAATTACATCATCTGCCAATGGCAATAATTTGTTGTGTAACGAGTCGTACATCATACCTGCAAGTTCTTCTTTTGTGATAACGCCATCTAATAAATCCGGTCTGCCAACATCTCCCACAAATAAAGTATCGCCCGTAAATACACTATGCGTTTTTCCATTTTTATCAGTCAATAAAAAACAGCTGCTTTCTGGAGTATGACCAGGAGTGTGCAATACGGTAATGCTTATATCGCCAAGCTTTAATACTTCGTTATCCGTTGCTACATGCACTTTATAGTTGGTTTTTGTGGTAGGGCCATAAACTATTGTTGCCCCAGTTTTTTGGGCTAAATCAATATGTCCGCTTACAAAATCTGCATGAAAATGTGTTTCGAAAATGTATTTAATTTTTGCACCACGCTGATTAGCCATTTGTAAATAGGTATCATAATCACGCAAAGGGTCGATTACGGCAGCTTCCCCATTACTTTCGATATAATAAGCGGCTTGCGCCAAGCAGGTGGTATATATTTGTTGAATAAACATGTGTTAAAAAAATTTATGATAAAGCAACAAAGTTCAACAATTTGATGAATTAACAAAACAAATGGACTTGACCTAACCAAAGGGTTATTAGTCAATCTGCTGCGTTGTAATAATACATTACAAAATAAAATAGGTTATTTAAAAACAAAAATATTCCTTTACAAAGTAACCTATGTTACCAAGTTCCATTTTAAAATAATAGAAGTTTGCATAAACAAAAAAAACATGAAAAAACTTACCACATTATTTAAAAAAACAGCCCTTATGGGTTTTATTATTGTAGCAATTACTAGTTGTTCGAACGCACAAAAAGGCGACTTTACAAACATTAACGCAACACAAGTACCAGAGCTTTTAAAGGCCGAAAAAGCCATTATAATTGATGTAAGAACAGCTGGCGAAGTGGCACAAGGTTATATTGAAGGAACTACTATTTTTATTGATGTACAAAGCAGCGATTTTCAGTCTAAAATTAATGCCCTTGACAAAACCAAATCATACGTTGTATATTGCCGCAGTGGAGGAAGAAGCGCGTCAGCATCAAACATTATGACACAAAATGGTTTTACCAAAGTTTATAATTTAGAAGGAGGAATAGGGCGCTGGAATGGCAACATAATTAAACCTTAATGATACAAATTACCAAAACCTACAAGGGCATTTTATTGGCTACTTTAATTGGCTTGTTGGCATATTATATTCCGGTAATTATACCCGCGGCACTTAACAGTATTTTAATGGCTTTATTGTTAGGCATGTTGGTTGGCAATACGCTTAAAATTGGTGATGAATTTCAACAAGGAATAGGATTTACAAGTAGCAAATTATTAGAGTTTTCAATCCTATTTTTAGCCTTTAGCATAAACTATGCGCATATTGCAGCACTAGGTGTAACAAGCTTTAGTGTTATAGCAATTACAATAGTAATAATGCTATTATTAATTTATTACCTAGCCATTAAATTTAAGTGCCCAGGTTCAACAGGTTGGTTAATTGGTTTTGGTACTGCTATATGTGGTTCATCGGCAATTGCTGCTTTATCGCCAAGTGTTGCTAAAAATAAAGAAGACATTGGTATAGCCATGGCCGTAGTTAATTTGTTTGGTAGTATTGGCATGATAATAATGCCAATGGTATTGATACTTTTTAATTTAGATACCACAAAAATGGGGCTATTAATTGGCGGTTCATTACACTCAGTAGGTAATGTGGTAGGTGCAGGTTATGGTATAAGTAATCAGGTGGGCGAGGCCGCAATTACCATTAAGTTAGCTAGGGTTGCATTGTTATCACCTGCATTAATATTTTTTAATATTTTAGTAAACAGGCAAGAGGTAAAATCTTGGCGCCAATATTTAAAATTACCTTGGTATTTATGGGGGTTTATTGCTATTACTATTCTAACATCAATAATAACTTTGCCAACTGCTTTTATTAGTATAATGGATACTTTAGGAAAAGTAGTGTTAACAATTGCTATGGCAGCAATTGGATTAAAAGTAAGCTTTAAAACATTGCTACAATCAGGCAGGCAAGGTTTATATTTTGGTTTGATAATTTTTATAGTACAAATTTTAGTATTAAGCGTTTTAACTTTTTTGATGGTATAGTAACCAAATAAGTTTGTTTGAATTGCTAACATAGTAGCATGTTAAAACTTGTTAACTCCTTGTGAATTGGGCACGCAGTCTCAATTTAAATAAACGCGATACAATTAAGCTGATTTATAAAGTGCCAAATAATTAAGCGATTAAACCAAATAAAAACACCTTATTCGTTTGGCATTTTTTGTTTTGTACCGAAGCAAGTATTATTTAGCAAACAAAATTTGCCTGATAGCTGTAAATATTGCAAATTGCAGACGCATTTACCAACCAAAAAATGAAATACAAAAGAGTTCTTCTAAAGTTAAGTGGCGAATCGTTAATGGGTTCGCAGCAGTATGGTATCGACCCCAAAATATTAGAGCAATATGCAGCTGATATTAAATTGGTAACCGACCAAGGTGTTCAGGTAGCAATTGTTATTGGTGGCGGAAATATTTTTAGAGGTGTACAAGGTGTTTCGGGAGGTATTGTTGATAGGGCACAAGGTGATTACATGGGCATGTTGGCCACTGTAATTAATGCCATGGCCTTACAAGGTGCTTTAGAAAAAGCTGGTATTAAAACCCGTTTGCAAAGTGCCATTAAAATGGAACAAATATGCGAGCCTTTTATTCGCAGACGTGCTACAAGACACCTAGAAAAAGGACGTGTAGTAATATTTGGTGCTGGCACCGGAAACCCTTATTTTACAACCGATAGTGCTGCTAGTTTACGTGCTGTAGAAATTGAAGCAAACTTGGTTTTAAAAGGTACTAGGGTTGATGGAATATATACTGCCGACCCTGAAAAAGACCCAACTGCTACACGTTACGAAAAGGTAAGTTACAGCGAAGTTTACCAAAAAGGATTAAACGTAATGGACTTAACTGCAATTACTTTATGCCAAGAAAATAAATTACCAATTGTAGTATTTGATATGAACAAAGTAGGTAATTTTTTAGAAGTTTGTAAAGGCGAAAATATTGGTACATTAGTTAGCTAAACCCAAACTATTTATTTAAAAATATTAATAAAACTGAATATGAGCGATCCACGTTTAAAACAAGTATTAGACAATTTAAAAGAAGCAATGGACAAAGCAATTGACCATGCTGCAACAGAATTTAGCAAAATACGTGCAGGTAAAGCACATCCAAGTATGCTTGATGCAGTAAAGGTAGATTATTACGGAAGCCTTGTGCCACTAAGCCAAGTAGCTAACGTAAATACTCCAGATGCAAAAACCTTAGCCATTCAACCTTGGGAAAAAAACATGTTACAAGCCATCGAAAAAGGTATAATTATATCAAACCTGGGCTTTAACCCAAGTAATGATGGCACCATGATTAGGGTAATTTTACCACCACTTACCGAAGAGCGTAGAAGAGAAATTGTTAAAAAAGTAAAAAACGAAGCAGAAAATGCAAAAATAACTGGTAGAACTTTGCGCAAAGATGCAAACGAAACCATTAAACGCTTGCAAAAAGAAGGTTTGCCAGAAGATGAAGCAAAAGTAGGCGAAACCAATGTGCAAAAAGCAACCGATGCTTACAATAAAAGAATTGACGATTTAACTACTGCTAAAGAAGCAGAAGTAATGCATGTATAATGGTTATTACCAAACTAACAACTAGTGAGTAATTTAACACGCATAAAACGTATATTTATAACACTGGCTATAACAGCCGGTGTTTTTTTGTTATTAGGCATAATTTCGTTTTTTGCGCTGCGCAATTATTTACTAACCGAGGCTATTGTAAAAATTAGCCAAAAAGTAAAGACTAAATTTAATGTTACTTTAAGCATTAAAGATGCTCATTTTACAGGATTAACTACGGTTGAGTTTAATAACGTTTCATTAAAACCAGCCAACCACGATAGCATATTATTTGCAGCTAAAGTTACCACAAGTGTTAAGTTAAGGTATGCAATTTTGGGCGATATTCGCTTGGGCGAATTACATGTAAATGATGGCTATTTAAATTGGGTTAATGATGAGCGTGGTCGAAATGTAAGTGCGTTTTTAAATTCAAAAGATAGCAGCAATGTTACCAATGACGAAAACGTTTCGGATAAAAACTTGGCCAAAACTGGTTATAAACTAATTAGTAAAGTACTTAATTTTATACCCAGCGATTTACAAATTACCAATTTTGATGTGAAGGTTACCGACTTTAAACATCATATAGGTGTTAAAATAAATAACCTTGCTTTAATTAATCAACAGCTAAACTCAAACATAGCAGTTAGTAGTTTTAAAGATAGTATTGATAGCAGATTATTTACCCAAAATTGGCAATTAAGTGGCACTGCCATTCCTAGTCAAAAAAAGGCCGATATACAATTAACCAACAACGATACTGGCAAGGTTTTAATTCCATACATAGCCGAAAGGTTTGGTTTGATAGCCGGTTTTGATAACATTAGATTTAACTTAAAAGGTGTTGATTTAAGCAAGAACGAATTAGTAGTAACAGGCTTGGCCAGTACTTATAACTTTTTAATTAACCATCCAAAAATTGCTAAAAAAGATGTAATTATAGAGAAGGCTGAACTTGATTACACTTTTATTATTGGAAGTAATTTTGTATCGCTCGACAGCACATCAACCATAACTTTTAATAAAATAAAAGTACATCCATTTGTTAAATACCAACGCGGACCAGATACTACTTATCAACTAAATGTAGTGATTGAAAAAACCACTGCCCAAGATTTTATTTACTCGCTGCCCGAAGGTTTATTTAACCATTTTAAAGGCATGGAAGCCGAAGGGACTTTTAGTTACCGACTTGATTTTTTATACAACGAAAATAACCCGCGTGATTTAGTTTTTGAAAGTAGTTTACAAAAAGAAGGTTTACGTATTACCAAATATGGCGAAGCTAATTTGAGTAAATTAAATAGCGAATTTGTTTATCAAGCAATGGAAAATGGAAGGGTGCAACGCAATATTGATGTGAGTTACAATAACCCAAATTTTGTACCTATTGACCAAATATCTCCGTTACTAAAAAAGGCTGTATTAACAACCGAAGATCCATCATTTTTTTACCACCGAGGATTTATTGATGAAGCCTTCCGTCAATCCATCATTAAAAATATTCGTAAAAAAGGTTTTGTTAGGGGTGCAAGCACCATTAGCATGCAGCTTGTAAAAAATGTATTTTTAACACGCGAAAAAACATTGTCGCGCAAGCTCGAAGAAATACTGTTGGTTTATATTTTAGAAAACAACAGACTAAGCAGCAAAGAGCGCATGTTTGAAGTGTATTTAAACATTATAGAATGGGGACCAAATGTGTATGGAATTGGCGAGGCTGCTAGGTTTTATTTTAATAAATCGGCAAGCGATTTAACATTAAGTGAAGCCATGTATTTAGCAATAATTATTCCTAGTCCTAAAAAGTTTATGTGGCGTTTTGGTAAAGATGGCGCATTAAAAGATCATGTAGGAAGACATTTTCAAACACTTGCAGGATTAATGATTAGGCGTAATGTGTTGATGCAAGAAGATACTATGGGACTTACCCATCATATTTCCATTACAGGACCCGCAAAAGGATTTATAAAAATTACCGCAGATACCTTACAAAACGATTCTATTTTATTTGATGAAAATGGGGTTCTAATTGAGTCAGACGAGGATTAACTATTATTATACCATGTTATTTAAGCCATATACCGCCAAACAAAAATTAAGCATCTACATCATAGTAGGTTTGTTTGGTTTGATATTTTGCAGCATATCATTATTAAACCATTATTTGTTTAGAACCTATGCTTTTGATTTGGGTATTTACAATAACATGTTGTACTCCTACTCGCACTTCAAATTAAACTACACCACCATTCAGCAGCCACTAATATTTAATGCATTTGCTGATCATTTCGAACCAGTATTCTTTATTTTTTCACCTTTGTATTGGCTTTTTGGTAGTTATACTTTACTTATTTTACAAATTGTATTTATACTAGTTGGTGGTTTAGGTGCCATGCGATTTGCACAATTACATAGCAATAATAACTTATTATCAATAGCCATATTAATTCAGTTTTATGGCATGTGGGGTGTTTATTCTGCCTTGTCTTTTGATTTTCATAACAACATTACAGCCGCCATGATTGTACCTTGGCTAATGGTATTTGCCCAACAACGAAGGACAAAGCCATTACTTATGGCTTGGGCTTTAATTTTATTAAGCAAAGAAAACATGGCCCTGTATGGCATATTTGTTTGCTTAGGTTTGGCTTTGCATTATTATAAAGATGAAAAATTGCGTAAGTTATTTTTTGTTTTAACAGGTGTTTCGGCAGTGTATTTTGTTGCAGTAGTAAAATTTTTCATACCAATGTTTCAAGAACCTGGCGCAGGATATTTGTATGATAGCATGTACAAATCACTTGGTACAACTCCATCTGAAATTATTGGAAATGTAATTAACAAACCTGGCTACTTATTTAGTTTATTATTCGAAAATTATTCGAGCGAAGGATTGTACAACGGTATTAAATCAGAGTTGCATTTTTCGGTTCTTATAAGTGGCGGCATTTTTATGTTATACAGGCCTCAGTTTTTGGTAATGTTGATTCCTATTTATGCGCAAAAATTATTTAACACCGACCCAGCTCGGTGGGGCATTAATTATCATTACAGCATAGAGTTTGTACCAGTATTAACAGCATGTACAGCAGTTTTTATAACCTCCATAAAAAACATCAAAACACAAACATACTTGGCATTTGGTGTGGC
>JAGPCI010000357.1 GCA_018058165.1 Bacteroidia bacterium | reverse complement strand
ATTGAATGTGAGGTCCTGTTGGGCCACCTTCTTCTTCAATAATTTTTTTACAATTATCGCATTGGCAATAACCAATGTCATCTTCAGCACTTATACTCCAATAAATGGCATCAGGATTATCAGCCATCTTTAGTTTTAAGGAGTTAATCATTACCTTAACTACTCCATCATTAGTCATGCATAATTGTGTGGCTTTTCGTTGCCCATTTTCAAATGCAAAATATTCTGGGTTTGATTTAAAATATAACTTTGGATTAACTAATTTAAAATAAGAATGCCCCCAAATGCCCCATAGGTCTTCAAACTTATGCAGTCCATGCCAGTCAAGGTATTCGGGGTCGTTGCTTTGTGGGTAATATGTTTGGCGATAAATAAAAGTAGGAGAGTATGTATCCGAAAAATATGCAGGTAATTCCCATTGATTTAATTCGATAACCTGACCAATATCTTCTGCAAGTTTTTTGCCTACTAAATATTTTTCTAAAAAAGCATACGTGCCATATAATACACCTTTCCCACTTCCACCAACTATAATAACATCTTTTTGGTTTGATGAGAGAAAATAACCTTCGCCATTAATTTTGGGTATGTTAAAAGATTTAGATTTGATGGTATTTCCAATAAAAAAACCAGGCTTGTTTTTCCAATTGTTTTCATTAACCACCAACATCGAAACACCCATCGAAAGGTTGATGTATTTTTGTAATGCACTTGCAGCTTTTGCCTCATGCGCATTGTTTTTGTTAGGTATTACGATAGCATATTCTGTTTGTTTGTTAATTACAACAGGAAAATCGCTTGCCCAATTACATGACCAACTCAATAAAATAAGTACAAGTAAAGTAAGGTTTTTCATTAAGTTTTTTTGTTAGAACTTTCGCAAAAACATAAAGAAAATATCATATTGATTGCGGTAATATCCACTTAATAACTGTTGGTTATACCATGTTCCGGTAACTGAAAACGTATTGCGATAACGGAATATTTTGGTGTAACCCATGTTAAAGCTATATGTTTTTACTTTTAGGTTGCTAATTATTACAAAGTTTCTACTAAACTCATCAGGCGAGTTTCCTACTCCAATACCAGCACTTACATACTCGGTAGTTGGTGTTAAATATTGCCTGCCCGAAAATGTTACTGTATGATATATTTGGGTTCCTTGCAACATTGGATAATACCTAATTGTGCCCCAAAAGTCATCGTAATATCGAGTTACTCCTAAAACACCTGATATTAAATCTAGGCCTAAATTATTAAACCTCAAATAACGTAAGCCGGCTTCGAGGGTATGCGTTTTTTTATAGTTATAACTTAATGTATAACCTAACCTAAGGCTAGGGAAAACAATATTATTTGACAAGCCACCAGTTGCAAAAGAGTTCCATTTTTTAGTGTGATTTACACTAAGGTCTAACTCAACTTGCAAGCCTGTTCCTACCGCACGGCCAGCCATATTTAATCGGCCAGTGTAGCTTCCCCAAGGGGTAAATCGAGTATACTGTAACGTTGCAATATTGGCTCTTGAAACTGTACTTGCCGAATCGAATGTGGTATATAAAAACATCAACCCCAATTGGTTTTTTAGCGCCCTTGCTTTTAATGCATCTGCAAAATCAATATTACGTAAACTGGGGTTAATTAAAACTAAACTATCTGCTGTTTGCGAAGCACGAACATAATCTTTTTGCTGCTCTAAAATTAAGGCTCGTTTAAATGTAAATGTTTCGTTTAATGGGTAATAATACAATGCTTTGTTAACCATGTTTAAAGCAGAGTCGGTTGAATTACGTTCCATTAAAATATTGGTTGAGTAATTTAAAGCATTACTATCTCTTGGGTTTATTGCTAATACTTTTTGAAACTCGGTATAGGCATTGTTATAATCTTGTTTTTTGTTAAAATCACTTCCACTTGCCAATAATAATTCAATGTGTGTGGCTTTTATTTTGCTGTTGTAAGGATATTTATCCATTAAATACCCAGTTATGTAATAGGCATCAATATATTCTTTTTGAGATTGAAGTACCGATGCTTTTTTTAATAAAAAATCTCTGTTATCTGGATAATTTAGTAGTGCTAAATCAGCGTAATAAAGTGCACTATCATACCTCTGACTTCCGCTTTCTAAATTAATCATTCCATTTAATGCATCTGTGTTTTTGGGTTGATATACTAGGATGGTTCTGTATTCTTCTCTTGCTCCATCATAATCATCAAGTGCCATTAAGTTTTTTGCATACACAGTTTTAATATCAACTACTAAATCTTCATATCGTTTTTCTTTTGGATGTTGTTTGCTTAACACTAATGCTTGCTGAGCTGCTAAATCATAAAAACCTGCATCATGTAATATTACTGCTCTTTTAAATAATAGCGTTTCATCATCTGGGTTATTTGCTAAGCCTCTATCTAATCTTTCAAGTGCTTCCTCATATTTTTTTTGCTTAGCAAGTACATCTGCCGAGTAGGCTATTGCATCATAATTATTAGGTTGAATGGCTAAAATATTATTAAAATTAGTTAGTGCACTATCATACTCTAATTGCCTCATGTTT